>DASRUS010000067.1:0-6921 GCA_035687825.1 Myxococcota bacterium
CATCCTCGCGCACGGGACCGAGGCGCAGAAGAAGCGACACCTCCAGCCCATCCTCTCGGCGGAGGAGATCTGGTGCCAGGGCTTCAGCGAGCCCGGCGCGGGGTCGGACCTCGCCTCGGTGCAGACGCGCGCCGAGAAGACTGCCGACGGCTACCGCGTGACGGGTCACAAGGTGTGGACCACCCTCGCGCACAAGTCGAAGTGGATGATCCTGCTCGCGCGCACGGATCCCACGCTGGGGAAGTACGACGGGCTCTCGTACTTCCTGTGTCCCATGGACGTCCCCGGCGTCACGGTGCAGCCGCTCATCAAGATGACGGGCGAGGGCGGCTTCAATCAGGTGATCTTCGAGAACGCGCCCATGCCCGCCGAGGCGCTCCTCGGCCGCGAGGGCGAGGGCTGGAAGATCGCCATGACCACCCTCACCTTCGAGCGCGGCGCGGCGGAGGGCTCGGGCGGGGGCAACGCGACCAGCTCGGGCGAGTCCACCTCGCGCGTCGCCGCGCTCGCGAAGCGCGTGCTGCGCGACGGACGCCCGGCGGCCGAGGATCCCGTGCTGCGCGACCGCCTCGTCCAGCTCTGGATCGTGGAGGAGGCGCTGCGCCTCGCGGGGCTGCGCGCGCGGATCCCGGGTCTCAACGCCGATCGCCCCTTCGCGCTGCGCCTCATGAACAAGCTCGTCTACTCGGAGTACAACCAGGACCTGGCCGAGGTGGCCTGCCAGATCCTCGGGCCCGAGGTCCAGCTCTGGCTCGGGGACGCCGCGGCCGTGGACCGCGGCGAGTGGCCGCGCGCGTTCATGAACTCCTTCGGCATGACGATCGGCGGCGGGACGAGCGAGATCCAGCGCAACATCGTGGGCGAGCGCGTGCTCGGGCTTCCCAAGAGTAAATGATGGCGCGCCACGAAGTTCCCGCCGATTTTGGATTCACCCCGGAGCACGAGCTCCTGCGCGACTCCGCGCGCCGCTTCCTCGAGGCGCGTTGCCCCGCGTCCGAGGTGCGGCGCCTCGGCGAGGATCCCCTCGGCCACGACCCGAAGCTCTGGCGGGACATGGCGGAGCTCGGCTGGCTGGGGCTCGTGCTGCCCGAGGAGCACGGCGGCGCGGGGCTCGGTCACCTCCATCTGGCGCTGCTCCTCGAAGAGATGGGCCGCGTCCTCCTGCCCTCGCCGTTCTTCGGCTGCCTCCTCGCGGGCATCGCGATCCGCGAGGGTGGGAGCGAGGCGCAGCGCGCGCGCTGGCTCCCGGCCCTCGCCTCGGGCGAGACGCTCGCGACGCTCGCCTTCTGCGAGCCCACGGCCTCCTGGGAGCCCGACGCGGTGGAGGCGCGCGCGGAGCCGGCCGACGGCGGCTTCGTCCTGCGCGGTCGGAAGACCCACGTCGAAGGCGCGGCGAGCGCAGCGCTCGTGGTCGCTCCCTTCCGAGAGCCGGACGGCGGGGTCGCGCTCTTCGCTGTCGAGCTCCCCGCCGCGAACGCGCGGGTCGAGCGCGAGATCGGCGTGGACGCGACCCGCCGCGCCGCGCGCATCGACTTCGAGGGCGTGCGCGTGGGCGCGGGCGCACGGCTCGCGGGCGACGGTCTGGGCGCGCTCCGCGCGACCCTGCTGCGCGGCTGGGCGGCGCTCGCCGCCGAGATGGTGGGCGGCGCCGACGCGGTCCTCGAGATGACGCGGCGCTACGCCATCGTGCGCAAGCAGTTCGACCGCCCGATAGGATCCTTCCAGGCGGTCAAGTACCCGCTCGTGGACACGCTCGTCGGCGTCGAGCTCGCGCGCACGCACGCGCTGGCGGCGGCCGCGGCGCTCGACCGATCCCCGGAGACGGCGGAGCCCCTCGCGCGCATGGCCAAGGCCCTCGCGAGCGAGGTCTACCCCGCCGCGGTGCGCAGGGGCGTGCAGCTCCACGGCGGCTTCGGCTTCACCATCGACTGCGACGTGCAGCTCTACTTCAAGCGCGCCCTGGCGAGCCGGGGCGCCCTGGGGGATGGAGTCCACCACCGGCGGCACCTGGCGGAAAACCTCTTCGGCGACGCGTAGCTACGGGTCCGCGAATAGCCGGGCCGGGGCCGCGCGTCCAAAGCAGTCGTTCGCTCGAGCTCGTTTCGAGGAACGAGGAGGACGTCATGTCGCCCCGGCTCTCGCGCCGATTCTCCGTGCTGGCTCCCGCCCTGCTCGGAGGCCTCCTCTGGATGGCTCTCCCCACCGCCGCCAACGCCGGCGGCTGGAAGCACGGGCACGACAAGCACCATCACAAGCACCACTACAAGCACCATCGCAAGCACGACAAGCACTACTACGAGCATCACCACGGCCACTATTACCCCGCCCCGGTGGCGGTGAGCGCCTACCTCGACGGGCCCTGCGGCCACACCTACGAGTCGTGGGACGACTTCTCCCACCACGTCCACCATCATCACGGCGTGGCGTTCGTGGATCTGCCGGGCCTCCTCGTCCAGACGAGCTTCGGGTTCGCGTTCCACCGGTGAGCCTCTGGCTCATCGACGGCCTGGCTCCGAGGGCCGACTTCAGCGAGGTGCATCGCATCGCCATCGACGCGCCGCGCGAGGTGGTCTGGCGGGCGCTCTGGACCGCGGACCTCGACGGCGCGGGGATCGTGAAGGCGCTCCTCCTGCTGCGCTCCCTGCCGGGGCTCCTGCTGCGCCAGCGCGAGGCGGCGAAGCTGCGCTGGCGGCTCACGCTCCCCATCTTCGCCGGTAGCCCCGGCTTCGGGCTCCTCGCCGAGGAGCCGGGGCGCGAGGTCGTGATCGGCGTCGCGGGGCGTTTCTGGCAACCCGCGGGCGGCGCGCTCCCCTTCGAGAAGAGGTGGTTCACCGAGCCGCTTCCCGCCGGCACGGCCCGGGCCGTGGCGAACTTCTCGCTGCGAGACGACGGCGCGGGGGGCACGATCCTCGCCACGGAGACGCGCGTCGTCTGCGCCGACCCCGCCGCGCGGCGGAGCTTCCGCCGCTACTGGCTCCTGATCCGCCCCTGGAGCGGTCTCATCCGCCGGGTGATGCTGCGCGCCGTGCGCCGCGCCGCGACGCGAGGCTGAGGAGCGCCTCGAGGGCGCCCGCCGGGTCGGCGCCCGCCGGGTCGTGGTGCACCCGGCCGTGCGGCGGCCGCGGCCCCCAGCGTTCGTGGTTCGATTTGCGGAACACGGCGAGCGTCGGCGTCCCTACCGCGATGGCGAGGTGCATGGGACCCGCGTCGGGCGTCAGAGCCGCGGCGCACGCCCCCACGAGCGCGGCCACCTTGCGCACGTCGGGCTCCTGCACGTAGAGCGCGCTCCCGAGGGCGCTCCGGATCTCCGCGGCGCGCGCCGCCTCCTCGGGGCCGAGGAACACCACGGGGTGGAGACCCCGCCGGCGCACGCCCTCCGCCAGTGCGGCGAAGTGGTGGAGCGGCCAGCCCTTGCCCTTGCGCTCGCGCGCGCCCACGAAGAACGCGAGCGCGGGGCCGCGGCCCCGGCCCAGCGCCTCGTCGAGGCACACCTCGGCCCACCCGCGCTCCGCGTCGGAGAAGATCCACGTGCGCTCCGCATCGCTGCGGATGCCGAGGCCGGCCAGGAGCTCGTGCACCTGATCCACCTTGTGGCGGCTGCGCGGGGACGGGAGCGTGGACGTGAAGTAGACGTTGCCCCCGCGCCGCAGGCAGCCGACCCGGTGCGGGGCGCCGGACACCCCGGTCAGGAACGCGCCGAAGGATCCCGTTGCGGTCGAGAGGTGGAGGGCCGCGTCGTAGCGCTCGCGGCGCAGCTCGCGGACGAGGCGCGCGAGGCGCAGCGGCGAGAAGAGATCGCGGCGCGACACGACCCGGACCCGGCGCAGCGGGAAGGAGGCGAACACGGCCGCCGCGCTCGGACCGCCGAGGAAGTCGAGCTCGACGCCGGGCAGCGCTTCGAGGAGCGCCGCCACGCCCACCGTCGCGAGGATCGTGTTGCCGAGGCGGAAGTTCACCGAGACCGCGAGCACGCGCCGACACTTCCGCAGGTCGGGAAGCGGCGCGTCGCCGCGCGGGGTGAAGCGCGTGGCCGCGCGCAGGACCGCGCCGCGCAGCCCGCGGCGCAGGCGCCGCCGTCGGTCGGGCCGGGAAGCCTCCACACAGCGGAGTATGCCGACCCCGCGCCGCGCCTCAACCCCGGATCGGGCGCGCGGGATCGGCGAGTCCACGATCGCGAACCAGCCGCAGGCGGTGGCGGCCGGGGGCGAGCTCGCGGGGAGCGTCCGCGAAGCGATGGCCGGGCGGATCCACGGGGACGGCGACCGCGCCTTCGGGCACGTGGAGCTCGATCGCGACCCCGTCCTCCCCGCGCTCCCAGGCCACGCGCACGTCGCCCCGGACGGTCGGAAAGACGCCTCGCGCGAAGGCCAGGTCCGCGGGCTGCGGCGAGAAGGTGAAGCGCGCGAAGCCGGGCGCGAGCGGCGCCACGCCGAGCACGCAGGTGGAGAGCTGCCAGGTGGGCGTCGCGGAGAAGCCGTGGCACAGGCTTCCCGTGGGCTCGAAGCTCTCCCACAGGGTCGTCGCGCCGCGCGCGAGCATGCGTCCGTAGCGGTCGCGGATCAGCGCCAGCGCCGCGTCGAAGCGCCCGGCCTTCGCCAGCGCCGCCTGCACGAAGTGGCTGTAGAAGGTGTTGGCGAGCACGCAGTCCGTCTCCGGCACGAGCGTCTCGCCGGTCGGCACGATGCCCGGTGCCTTCGTGAACTTGAGGCGCTTCGCGTCCGTGATCCATCCGATCATGCCCGGCCAGCGCTCGCGCGGCGCCACGTCCCAGAGGATCAGGCCCGCGTTCGCGTGCTGCGAGACGCGCGGATCCTGCTCGCCCGTCGCGGGGTCCACCACGTCCACGTACACGCCGCGCCGCGCGTCCCAGTGACGCTCGGCGAGGACCGCCGCCATCGACTCCGCGAGGGCCTCCCAGCGCTTTGCCCCGCGCTCCCACTCGAGGGCGCGCGCCAGGCGCGCCGCGGCGCGCAGCGCACCGATGGTCTGGGCGTTCAGCGCCGCGGCCTCGCCCTCCCGGCCGAGACCCGCCCAGTCCATGAAGTGCCAGTACGGGCAGTGGGCCACGAGCCCGTTCGGACCGAGCTGCCGCTCGAACCAGGCGAGCGCGCGCTGGATCGCGGGGAAGATCTCTTCGATGACCTCGACGTCGCCGCTGTAGAGCAGGTAATGCTCGGCGTTCAGGATCCACTGGAGCGTCCAGTCGGGGATCAGCAGGCCGTCGCGGCGGTGGTCGCCCGGCGCGAACATCTGCGTGAGGCCGTCGGGTCGCTGGCTCTCCGCGCACTGGCGGAGGAACTGGCGGTTGAGCGCGTGGCACGAGGGTCCGAACGCCGCCTCGGCGACGAGGTGCTCCACGGTCGCGTCGCCGAGCCACTGGCGCTGCTCGCGGCTCGGGCAGTCCTCGAAGCCGTCGTGCATGCACAGGCGCAGCGTGTAGCGCCCGATCTCCCAGAGCCGCGTGAGGAGCGCGTCCGAGCACGCGAACTCGCCGCGCTCCTCCACCGGGTAGCGCGTGAAGAGGGAGCCCACGTGCCGGATGCGCAAGCCCTCGGGCGCGTTGCGCACGGCGACCTGGAGCCAACGCACCGCCGTCCACTCGAAGCGCTCGAAGCGCTGCACACCCGGCCGCGCGATGTAGCGACACACATGTGCGTCGAGTCCGAGCGCGGAAGGATGCCGCGCGACGCGGGCCCGGGGGTCGGGGCCGCCCGGCCGCCACTCGCCGGGCAGGCGCTCCGACGCCGCGAGCTCGACGATCTCGCCGCCGCGCGCCTCGATCTCGAGAAACGGGTGGCCCGAGTGGATGCGCCCGAAGTCGAGGAGGCAGGTCACGTCGAGACCCGGCGGCGTGCGCACCACGGTCGCCTCCGGTCCGGGGCGCAGCAGCGCTTCGGGGTTCTCCAGCGCGTGCGCCGGCAGCTCCGCGAGCTCTTCGCGGTAGATGCGGTCCTCGACCGGGAGCGCGGGGTCCGAGACGAGACCGCTCCACCAGACGACGCGCTCGGGCGCCGTCGGCACCTCCTCCAGGAACGGGATCTCCCGGAGCACGAGCGTCGTGAAGGGCTCGATCGTCATGCCGCCGAAGTCCGCCTCGGGTCCGCCCCCGCCGGTGCGCAGGATCTGCACGCCGTCCCAGCCCGAGTCGTCGAAGCCGGGCTCGGTCCAGCCGACGGGGAGCCGGCGAGCGTCGAGGACCTCGACGAAGCCGAGGCCGAGGTTCACGCGGGGCACCTCGCGCTCCCACGCGTCGCTCTCGAGGCAGCGCCAGTCGAGGTCGGTGTCGATCGGCAGGACCACGCTCCCGCAGCGCGCGAAACCCTCGCACCAGAGCGCCCCGTCGCCGAAATTTTCGCGCCACAGGCCGCGCACGCGCTCGTACCACGCGGTGTCGGTGCCGTAGACGTGGACGAGGACCGCCACCGCGTTCTCGCCGACGCGCAGCTGGGGTGCGAGATCCCACCGGTCGTAGCGCTGGTGCGTGGGCGAGCAGCGCATGGGGCCGCGGCCGAGGCGCCGGCCGTTCACGAAGAGCTGGTACTTGCCATCGGCCGTGACGTCGAGGCGCGCCTCGACGGGCGCGGCCGGGAGGTCCACGCGCCGGCGGAACAGGAACCAACGGTTCAGCCCGTCGTCGCGGGGCGGCGCGCCGGCGAAGACGCGGAACATCCCGTTCGGGTCCACGCGCTGGTGGACGGTCCAGATGCACGGCGCGCGTCGGTGCACGGCGAGGCCTCCCGGCGAGGGACGGAAACTCAGGTGGGGCTCGAGTATATTCGGATTTCGGGGTCCGGCCCGCTCACCCACCGGATGCTCCGGGGCAGCGCGGATCCGAAGACGCCGAGGAGTCGCCGAGGTGGACTGGCGCGTGCGCCCGGAACGCGACGACGATGCGGACGCGATCCATCGCATCCACGCCGC
>DASRUS010000068.1:0-4251 GCA_035687825.1 Myxococcota bacterium
CTCGGGCGAGCGCTTCGAGCTCGGCCCCGGCGACGCCGTCGTCTTCCGGGGCGACCAGCGCCACAGCTATCACAATCTCGACTCGCGCCGGCCTGCGGTCGCGATCAGCGTGGTGTGCTTCGCGACCGGGGCGTGACCCCCTCGGGCGGCAGGTAGCCCCGCACCCAGAAGCCACTCTCCGCCTCGATGCTGCGGTCGAGGTCGCCGAAGCGCTGCGTGAGCCCGCTGCGCACCAGGTCCACGAGCTTGGCGAGCTGGGCGTCGTCGAGGCGCCAGGTGACGGACCAGCAGCGCTCCTCCAGGCGCTGCACCACCTCGGCGAGGTGCAGCGGTCGCGAGAAGGTCACCCGCCGCGGCTCGCCGAGGAGACGCCAGCCTTCCTCGTCGAGGAAGGTCTCGATGCGCGCGCGGGCGACGCCCACGTGCTCGACGCCGAGCCCTTCGACCTGCTCGCGCCAGCCCCTCCAGAGGTCCTCGAGCCGCTGCACGTCGCCGCCGTGGAGCAGCGGTGCGCCCGGGCGCAGCACCCGCGCCACCTCCGCCAGCACCTCGCGCCAGCGCGGGATCAGGTGGAAGACGTGCACGCCGAGGGCGGCGTCGAAGCTCGCGTCCGCGAAGGGGAGGCGCGCGGCGTCCGCGCGCGCCGCGTCCACGGGAAGGCCGGCCCTCTTCTCGAGCAGGCGCCCGAGCATGGGCCGCGAGAGATCCACCCCCACCACGCGGACCCCTTGGCGCGCGAGGGGGAGCGCGATCCGGCCCGTGCCGATCCCGATCTCGAGGAGCCGTGCGTGCGGGCCGAGCCCGCCCGCCTCGGCGACGAGGGCCGCCACGCGATCCTCCGCGCCGGGCGGGAAGCCGCGCGTCGCGTCGTAGTCGCCTGCGGCGCGGTCGAAGACGACCGAGTCCAGCGCGCTCATGGCGGGCCCCCTCCTCGGAGGAGTGTCCCCGAAGTCCAGATCCGGTAGGAACGTCCCCGAAGTTCAGTCCGGCTTCGCGATGGTCCGGCCGCGCGCCGCGAGCTCGGCGCGCGCGGCCTTCGTGTCGGCGTGCCAGGTGTGGACGTCCAGGATCGTCTTCGTCGCGAGATCGACCTTCCAGCCCTGGGCCTGATAGCCGAGCAGGTGGCGCTCGGGGACGAGCCCCACGCGCATCAGGTTCGGGATCACCGTCGCGCTGAGCGGATCCTCGATACCCTCGAGGTCGAGACCCGCGGGGTTCGTCACCTCGGCGAGGAACTTCGGCATGAACGCGCCCGCGTCCACGCCCGCGCGCACGAGCGCGTTGAACTGAGTCGTGAAGGAGGGCTTGCCGCCGCGCCCGCCGATGCGCAGCACCGTCTCGTAGGCGAGGTCCTGGAGGCGGCGCAGGGCGGGCTCCGGCAGGTTCGGGATGCGATTCTCGAGGGAGAGCACGCCGTACGCCACGTGGCGCGCCTCGTCCTCGTGCACGCGGGGCAGGAACTCGCGCAGCACCGGCTCGCGCGCCATGTCGGAGCCGCTGCGGAAGAAGCCGAGCGCGACGCTCTCCAGGATCACCTGCATCCCGACGCACTTCGCCTCCCAGTCGGTCTCGGCGAGGATCTGCTCGACGATGGCCTTGAGGTCGGGGTCGATCGGGTAGCGGTGACCGACGCGTTCGAGGTAGCGCGCGAACACTTCCACGTGTCGCGCCTCATCCATCACCTGGACCGCCGCGGCGAACTTGCCATCGAGGTCGGGGACCGCGTTCACGAGCTGGCCGCACACCATGAGCGCGGCCTGCTCGCCGTGCAGGATCTGCGAGATCGTGAAGGTGGCGGCCTCGCGGAAGAGCCGACGCTGCGTCTCCTCCGGGAGCTCCTGCACGCAGCGCAGCCGCGAGAGGAAGTCGCGGCGGCGGTCGAGGATCTCGCTCTCGGGGTCGAAGCCCTTCCAGTCGACGTCGAGCTCCGCGTTCCACTGGTGGCGCTTCGACTTGCTGTAGAGGCTCTCGAGCTTCTCGGCGTCGAGGTCGTAGTGGTCGCGGAAGACGCTCTGGAGGAGCGCATCGGTCTGGAATCCCTCGAGGTCGCTCATGGCTGTGCTCCTTGGGCGCCCCCCGGTCGGCCTGGGAAACTTACCGCTCGGTCAGTGGCTTGCCAACCGGTCGCTCACGGGCTTGCCCACGGCGAACCGCGGCCCTCTCCGCCAGCATCTACTCTCCCCGCGTGCAGGGCACCCCTGGATTCGCCGATCACCTCGCCCGCGCCGGCCTCGCGCCCCTCGCGCGCGGGCCCGTGCGCACGCTCCAGCTCAACATCGGCCTGCGCTGCAACCTCGCCTGCCATCACTGCCATGTCGAGTCGGGTCCCAAGCGCCGCGAGGCCATGGACCGGCGCGGCGCCGAGCGCGTGCTCGCGCTCCTCGCGGCGAACCCCGGCGTCGAATGTCTCGACGTGACGGGCGGGGCCCCCGAGCTGAACGAGCACTTCCGCTTCCTGGTGGCCGGGGCGCGCGCCCTCGGCCGGCGCGTGATCGACCGCTGCAATCTGACGGTCCTCTTCGAGCCGGGGCAGGAGGAGACGGCAAATTTCTTGGCCGCGCACGGGGTCGAGATCGTGGCGTCGCTGCCCTGCTACCTCGAGGAGAACGTCGACCGCCAGCGCGGGCGGGGCGTCCACCGCGGGAGCGTCGAGGCGCTGCGCGGGCTCAACCGGCTGGGCTACGGACTCCCCGGCTCGTCCCTCGTCCTCGACCTCGTCTACAACCCCCTCGGCGCCGACCTGCCACCGGCCCAGGCGGAGCTCGAGGCGCGCTACCGCAGCGAGCTTCGTGCGCGCTTCGGGATCGAGTTCCATCGCCTGCTGACGCTCGCCAACATGCCGATCCGCCGCTTCGCCCGCGAGCTCGAGCGTCGGGGCGAGCTCGAGGCGTATCAGGCGCTCCTCGTGAACCACTTCAACCCCGAGACGCTCCCGGGCCTCATGTGCCGCGAGCTCCTCTCCGTGGGCTACGACGGGCGGCTCTTCGACTGCGACTTCAACCAGGCGCTCGAGCTCCCGACGCCCGGGCCCGAGCGCACGATCTGGGACCTGGACGACCTCTCGGTCCTCGAAGGCCGGCCCATCGCGACCGGTTCCCACTGCTTCGGCTGCAGCGCGGGCGCGGGGTCGAGCTGCGGCGGGGCGCTCGTCTGAACCGATCCGGGTAGACTGCGCGCGTGCGCATGAGCCCCGGGAAGCTCGCGGGCCTGGTCGGCGGCCTCACGGCGTTCGTCGCCCTCCTCTTGGCCGACACGCCCCTTCAACACCAGGGCGTGTATGGAGCGCGCCCCGCCGTCGCGGCGGCGGTCACCGCCCTCATGGCGATCTGGTGGATCAGCGAGGCCATGCCCATCCACTGGACCGCGTGCGTCCCGCTCGTCGTCTTCCCCGCGAGCGGCGTGTTCTCGCCGGACCCGCTCGAGAGCGCGCTGCGGACCGGGCTCCCCTACCTGGACGCGTACGTGTTCCTCTTCCTCGGCGGCATGTGCATCGCCGCGGCCATGCAGCAGTGGAACCTCCACCGGCGGATCGCGCTGCTCGTGCTGCGGCGCGTGGGCACGAGCCCGGCGCGGATCCTGCTCGGCTTCCTCTCGGCCACGGCCTTCGTCTCGCTGTGGATCTCCAACACCGCCACCGCCGCCATGATGTTCCCCATCGGCATGGCCGTGATCGTGCAGCTCGAGGCGCGGAGCGGCGGACGCCGGCTCGCGCACTTCGGGTGCGCGGTCATGCTCTCCATCGCCTACGGCGCCAACGTGGGGGGCATCGGGACGAAGATCGGGACGGGGCCCAACGGGATCTTCGCGGGCTTCCTGGCCCAGCGCGGGGTCGAGGTGAGCTTCCTCGAGTTCGCGGCGGTGGGGTTCCCGTTCGTGGTGCTGTTCCTGCCGGTGGTCTGGCTGGCCCTGGTGCGGATCGGCCGGCGCGACGCGCTCGACGCCGAGGTGGGCCGCGCGGCGGTGGTGGAGGAGCTCGCGCGGCTCGGGCCCGTACGGGCGGGCGAGCGCGTCGTGCTCGCCGTGTTCGTCGGCGCGGTGGGGCTCTGGATCGCGGGCAAGCCCCTCACGGAGCTCGCGGCCCGCGCCTTCCATCTGCGCGTGCAGACCTCTCAGGTGGAGGCGACGGTGTCGATGGGCGCGGCGCTCCTGCTCCTCGTCTGGCCCGTGGCGGGGCGCCGCGCCCTCGAGCTCCGGGCGCTGCGCGTCCTTTCCTGGCGCACGCTCGTGCTGCTCGGCGGCGGGCTCTCCATG
>DASRUS010000069.1:0-12351 GCA_035687825.1 Myxococcota bacterium
CGAGCGGGTCGAGTCGGACGGCGTGTGGCTTCGCACGCGCCACTTCGACGACGAGAATCACCGCTCGCTGCTGTTGCTGAACGTCGTGATGCGGGAGATTCCCTACTTCTTCTGCGTTCCCCGCATCGCGGAGGGAGACCACGGGCTGGTCAAGGTCGCGCTCCCCGCGCGCATCCATCGGGCGGAGCGTCGCGACCGGATCCGCCGCGCGAAGGGCGGGACAGGCGACGGGCTCCCGTCGCGAGTCGCGCTCGCGGAGCGGGGCCACTTCCTCGCGGAGGCGCGCGTCGCGGATCTCTCGGCGGAGGGGCTGGGCGTGGAGATCCCCGCGGCAGCCCTCGAGGGGCTCGACGGCACCTTCCAGGTCCGCTTCCTCGACGGCCCGCTCGCGAACGAAGAGCGCTGGGCGCGCGTGCGTCACCGCGCAGCCACGTCCGACCCGGGCTGGGTGCGGCTCGGTCTCGCGACCAGCGCATCGCTGCCGGCGGCCCCGGCGCCCGTCGAGCGGTGCTACACGATCCTTCCGGGCGGGCGGTTCGCGGGGTTGCGGCGCAGGGTCGAGCTCCTGGCCCAGGGGGCCAGGCTCGCCTCGCTGCGTGCGACGGGCGAGCTCGCGCGCCGCAGGGCTCGGGCCGGGGACCTCCGGATCGTCGAGTACGCGGACGCGCGCGGCGAGAGGATCCGAGCGCTCGTGGACGCGTGGGGAGAGACGTCGGGATCGACCGCGCTGGTGATCCCGCCTGCCTGGGGCCGGACCAAGGAGACGCTGCTCCCCCTGGCGCGCACCGTCGTCGAGACCTTCCGGCGCGCCGGAGAGGCCGTCGTGGTGCTCCGCTTCGACGGGATCCGCAAGCGCGGCGAGTCGTACAACGACCCGGAGTGCCGCACGCCCGGCCGCGAGAACCACCGGTTCACGATCTCCCAGGGCGTGAGCGACATCCACGCGACGCTCGATTTCCTGGAGCGCGAGCTCGGCGTCGCCCGCGCGGTGCTCGTCACCTTCAGCGCGTCGTCCATCGAGGGGCGCCGCGCCGTCCTCGAGGACCGGGGCCGGCGCCTGCGCGGCTGGGTGAGCGTCGTGGGCGCGCCGGACCTCCAATCCGGCCTGCGCCGGGTCTCGGGCGGCATCGACTACGTGAGCGGGGCGGAGCGCGGGCTGCGCTTCGGCATCCAGGAGCTGATGGGCGTCGTCACGGACATCGACCGCATGGCGCGAGACGCGCTCGATCACCGGCTCGCGTTCCTCGAGGACGCGCGCCGCGAGATGGCGGCGATCGAGGTGCCGGTGACGTGGATCCACGGGCGCCACGACGCCTGGCTCGACCTCGACCGCGTCCGCGACATCATGGCGGCCGGGGGGAACGCGCCGCGGCGCCTCATGGAGGTGCCCACCGGCCATCAGCTGCGCAGCAGCCGCGAGGCGATCGAGGTGTTCCGCCTCGTCGCGGCGGAGATCGGCCACATCGCGCTCGGGAAGCAGATCGCCTCCGCGGCCCCGGATCTCGTGGACCTCGAAGCGCGCCGCGCGGCCGAGCGACGGCGGCTCCCCGAGGCCGGCGCCGACCTGCGCGGCTTCTGGCGCGAGTACCTCGTCGGGCGCGACGGGACGCTCGGCATCGAGCTCATGAACGCGACGCGGGCCTACAGCGAGCTGATGGAAGCGCAGGTGGATGCGCTCTCCCTCGCGGCGGGCGAGCGCGTGGCGGATCTCGGCTCGGGAACCGGCCCCTTCCCGCTGCACCTCCTCGGGCGGAGCGATCGCCCGCCGCGCCTCGCCGTCGACGAGATCGACTACGTCCCCGCGGCGCTCGCCCGCGCGCGCAGCCGCCTGACCCGTGCGGGGATCCCCTCGGATCTCGCCCTGCGCTTCGTGGTCTGCGATCTCGACCGGACGGGAGCTTCGCCCTGCGTTCCCTTCGCGCCGGGCTCCTACGACGCCGTGCTCGCCTCACTGCTCCTCAGCTACGTGAAGGATCCCGAGGCGCTCCTGCGCGCGATCCACGCGATGCTGCGCCCGGGCGGCCGCCTCGTCGTCTCGACCCTGCGCCCCGACGCCGACGTCTCGAAGCTCTACGTGGAGGGCGCCGAGGAGCTGCGCGCCGGGCAGGGGACGAAGCTCTTCGAGGCCGAGGAGCTCGCTCGCGTGGACGACGCCCTGCGGACCTTCCTGAACGACGCGGCTCGCGTCCTCGACCTCGAGGAGCGCGGGCGCTTCCGCTTCTGGGACGCCTCCGATCTCGCGCGCCTGGTGGAGCGCGCCGGCTACCGCCGGGTGAGGACGCGACCGGCCTTCGGAGATCCGCCCCAGGCGATCGTGCTCTCGGCGCACAAGCCGTGACCCCGGAAGATCCGGGATCGGCGCCGCGTCCCGCGCGGCGCAGACCCGGTGTGATGGAGCGGCTGGCGCGCCGCATCCTGCACTTCTCCCTCGAGCGCCCCGGGGCCACGCTCGCCGCCTGGCTCGCCGTCGCGCTCGTCGCGGGCCTCGGGGTGGCCCGCCTCCACGTGGACACGAACGTCCAGAACGTGCTCGACCGGCGCGATCCCTCGTGGGCGTTCTACGAACGGAGCCTCGAACGCTTCGGCGGCGACGAGATCGTGGTGGTGGCCCTGCGCGGGGCGCGCCCCTTCGATCCCGAGCTCGCGGGCTTCGTGATCGAGCTCTCGCAGCGTCTCCAGGCGATCCCCGGTGTGCGGCGTGTGGACAGCCTCGCGACGGTGCCCCTCGTGCACGGGCGCGCGGACGGAACGCTCGAGCTCGATCCCGCGCTCTCGTCCGACCCGGCGGCTCCCTTCGCGGCGGGCGACGACCCGGCGGCGCGCGTGCTCTCCGATCGCATCGCGCCCCGTTCGCTCGTCTCGCAGGACGGCTCGACCTTCGCCGTGAACGTGATCCTCGAAGACCCGAGGCATCCCGACTACGAGCGGGTCGTGGACGCCATCGAGGCGGCGGTGGGCGAGCGTCCCGCCTGGATCTCCGGCGTCCCGGTCTACCGTCGGCACACGAGCGAGCGCATCGTGCGCGAGATCGCGCTCTTCGTGCCGCTCACCTTCCTCACGATGGCTGCGGTCCTCTTCGCGGTCTTCCGCTCGCCCCGGGCGGTCGTGGGTCCGCTCCTCGCCGCGGGCCTGGGCACCTGGCTCCTGTGCGGCGCCATGGGCGCGGCGGGGATTCCGCTCACGATCACGACCATGATCCTGCCGTCGGTGCTCCTCGCCGTGGGGTGCGCCTACGCGATCCACCTCCTCGCCGCGGCGCCGGGGCTGCACGGTCGGGCTGCGCTCGAACCGGCGCTCGCGCCGCTGGCCCTGCCGATCGCGGTGTGCGGAGTCACCACCGCCATCGGCTTCGCCTCGATGTGCACCGTCCGCATCGACGCGATCCTCTACGTGGGGGCGCTCGGCGCCGTGGGGGTCGCGGCGGTCCTCGCGGCCGCGCTCACCGCGACGCCCGCGGTCCTGGCGCTCTGGCCCCTCCCCGCGCGCAGCGCCCGGGTCTGCCAGCACCTGCGCGATCACACGGCCCTCTCGGTGCTGCGCCTGGCGTCGCGCCGCCCCCGCCTCGTCGTCGCGATCTGGGTGATCGTCTTCGTCGTGGTGGGGCTCGGGATGACGCGACTGCGCGTCGAGACCGACGTGACCCGGTGGTTCGAGCGCGGCAATCCCGTGCGCGATTCCTACGAGGCCATCCGGCGCGAGCTCTCGGGCATCAGCCCGATGAACGTGGTGATCGAGTCGCGCTCGGGGGCGCCGGTCACCGCTCCCGAGGCGCTCGCCGCGATCGACGCGCTCGCCGCGCACCTGCGCGGCCTCCCGAAGGTGGGCAAGGTGATCTCCCTGGCGGACCCCCTCCGGCAGCTCCACGGCGGCTTCGTGGAAGATCCTGGGCAGCCGCTCCCCGCCGGCCAGGATCTCGTGGAGCAGTACCTGCTCCTCCTCGAGTCCGTGCCGCAGCTCGCGGACCTGGTGAGCGCCGATCGCTCGACGGCGAACGTGCTCCTGCGCCTCGATGACAACGGATCCGCCTACCTGCTCGACGTCGCGGGCGCCGCGGAGCGTTGGTGGAAGGAGCACGGTCCGCCGGGCTTCGAGGCGCGGACCACCGGCATCATGTTCGAGTTCGCGCGCGCGGCGCACGCGATCGCCCTGGGTCAGATCCGGGGCTTCGGGTCCGCCTTCGCGGCGGTCTCCCTCGTCCTCCTGCTCGTGCTCCGCTCCGTGCGGCTTGCCGGCGTGGCGCTGGTCCCGAACGTGGTGCCCGTGTTCATCGCCTTCGGGGCCATGGGCCTCGCCGCCATCTCCCTGGACGCGGCCACCGTGCTGATCGGGAGCATCGCCCTCGGGATCGCCGTGGACGACACGGTCCACCTGCTGGTGGGCTACGAAGAGGGGCGCCGCGCGGGGGCGGCGCGCGCGCAGGCGGTGGAAGCTTCCCTGCGCCAGTCGTTCCCCGCGATCGTGCAGACCGCGCTCGTGGTGGCGCTCGGCTTCGCCGTGCTCGGGCTCTCGGGCTTCAGCTTCATCCGCAACCTCGGGCTCGTCACCGCCGGGCTCATGGTCCTGTGCCTCGCCGCGGAGCTGAACCTGCTCCCCGCCATGCTGCTGGGGGACCGCGACGCCGCCCGGCGCCCGGGCGACAGCGGGGTCCCCCACGGGGATCACCCAGGGCTGGGCCTTCGCCGGGCAGGCGGGTAAGGAGAGCCGCCCTTCACGCCGATCCAACCTCCGGATGCTGGGTCGCCAGGCAGAAGACGCGCTCCACGCCGCCTACCGGCGGGAGCTCGACGAGCACCGCACCGTGCCCTACGTGCGCACGGGGGCGCTCGTCACCTCGGTCATCAACGTCGCCTTCACCTGGCTCGACCACTACGCCTTTCCGGAGCGCTTCCTCGAGTTCCTCGTCTCGCGGGCGCTCCTCCAGCTCGTCCTCCTCGCGGTCTTCCTGCACGCGGCCCGCGCGCGCCCGCGCGCGGCGAAGTGGGCGCTCAGCGTCGCGACCGGCGCGATGCTCGTGGCCGTCGTCTACGGGACGGGCGCGCCGGCGACCACCGACTACTACGTCGGGCTGATGCTCTTCCTGATGGGCGTCCCCATGCTGCTTCCCATGAGCGGCGCCGAGGCGGCGGTGCTCGCCGGGCTCGTGGTGGGGGCGTTCGGCCTCGCGCCCGCGCTCACGGCCGGCGCGTTCGCGTGGAAGACCTACGTCGTGCACGCGATCTTCCTCGCCTCCGCGGGCGTCGTGAGCCTCGCGAGCTCGATCCTTCTGGACCGCATCCGCTTCCGCGACTTCGCCCGCCAGCGCGAGGTCGAGCAGGCGCGCGATCAGCTCGCGGAGCTCGACCGCACCAAGTCGCGTTTCACGGCCAACGTGCACCACGAGCTCCGCACGCCCTTGACGCTCACGCTCGCGCCCATCGAGGGGATGCTCGGCGGGGAGTTCGGCGAGGTCTCCGAGCTCCAGCGCAGCTATCTCAAGACGATGCACGTGAACGCGCTGCGCCTGCTCAAGCTCATCAACAACCTCCTCGACTTCGCGAAGCTCGAGAGCCGCCAGCTCGAGCTCCACCGCCGCCCGGTGGACGTGGGCCGCCTGGCCGGCGACCTCGTGGCCGGCGCGCGGCCGCTGGCGGAGCGCAAGCGCATCGCCCTCGAGGGGGTCGGGCTCGAGGGGCTTCCCACCCTCCACGCCGACCCGGACGCTCTCGAGAAGATCCTGATCAACCTGCTCGGCAACGCGCTCAAGTTCACGGATCCCGGCGGGCGCATCGAGCTCTGCGGCGAGGCCGAGGGCGACGGCATCCACCTGAGCGTGTCCGACACGGGGATCGGGCTGCCCGCCGACCAGCTCGAGCGCATCTTCGATCGCTTCGCGCAGGTGGACACCTCGGCCACGCGTCGCCACGAAGGGACGGGCATCGGTCTCTCGCTCTGCAAGGAGCTCGTCGAGCTCCACGGCGGGCGCATCTGGGCGGAGAGTCCGGGCCCCGGGGGGGGCACGCGGATGCACGTGCGACTTCCCGTCGGCATCGCCGACGCCCCCGCCGAGGAGGCGATCCTCGCGGCCGCGGACGGGCGCGTCCTCTCGGCCCGCCAGTCCTTCGACGCGTTCGGCGCCGAGCTCGACCTCGGGCCGGAGCTCGAGAACGGCTCGCGGGCCGTCGAGCTCGAGCGCACCGTCGAGCGCTTCGAGGCGAACCAGCCGCCGGGCGCGGAGCCGGCGGAGGCTCCGGCCGCCGGCGCCGCCCCGGACTCGGCGCCGGAGATCCTCGTCGCCGAGGACAACGCCGACATGCGTCGCCTGCTCGCCTTTCTCCTCGGCCGCGAGTACCGCGTGCGCCTCGCGCGAAACGGCCGCGAGGCGCTGGATGCCGTGCGCGCGCACCCGCCGGACCTGGTGCTCACCGACGTGATGATGCCCGAGATGTCGGGCATCGAGCTCTGTCGCACGCTCAAGGCGGATCCCGCCACGCGCGGCATCCCCGTCGTGCTCGTCACCTCGAAGGCTGAGCGCGAGATGAAGCTCGAGGGGCTCGAGCTCGGGGCGGACGACTACGTGAGCAAGCCCTTCCATCCGCGCGAGCTCCTGGCGCGGGTGCGCTCGCTGGTGCGGCTGCGCGGGCTCCAGGAGGAGCTCGCCGAGCGAAACCGCGCCCTGGAGCAGGCGAACGCCGGGTTGACGCACGCCCTCGGCCAGCTCCAGGAGGCGCAGGCGCAGCTCGTGCACCGCGAGAAGATGGCCTCGGTGGGTCAGCTCGTGGCGGGGATCGCCCACGAGATCAACAACCCCGTGAACTTCATCCAGGGCAATCTCCACTACCTGGAGGAGTACGTGCGCGTGCTCGTGGCCCTCGTCGAGCGCTACGAGGCGCTCGCACCCGAGCTCGGCGAGCGCTTCGCGCGCCTGCGTGAGGAGAGCGAGCTCGGGCACGTGCTCCGGGACCTCGACTCGGTGCTCGCCGGCTGCCGCGAGGGGGTCGAGCGCACCACGAGCCTGGTGCGCGACCTCCGGACCTTCTCGCGCCTGGACCGCGCCGAGCGCGTGCTCGGGAACCTCCACGAGATCCTCGACTCGACGCTGAACCTGCTGCGGGGACGCCTGGCCCGGATCCGCGTGCACAAGGAGTACGGCGAGATCCCGGAGGTGGAGAGCCTCGCCGGACAGCTCGGCCAGGTGTTCATGAACCTCCTCTCGAACGCGGCGGATGCCCTGGGCGACGCGGGCACGCTCTGGGTGCGCACGCGCGCCCTGGAGGACGGTCGCGTCGCGGTCGAGATCGAAGACGACGGCAAGGGCATCGAGGCCGACCATCTCGAGCGCATCTTCGATCCGTTCTTCACGACGAAGGAGGTGGGCAAGGGAACCGGCCTCGGCCTCTCCGTCACCTGGGGGATCGTGGAGCGCCACGGCGGCACGATCCGCGTGCGGAGCGAGCCGGGGCGCGGGAGCTGCTTCCGCGTGGAGCTTCCCGCGCGGATCCCGGATTCCCCCGCGTCGTAGTACGCTCGCCGCGATGGGCGAGGTCGGCATCCGGCGCGGCGTGAGCGGGGACCTTCCCGAGCTCACCGAGCTCTACAACCACTACGTCCGCGAGACGGCGATCACCTTCGACGTGGAGCCCTTCACGCTGGCCACGCGCCGCCCGTGGTTCGAGCAGTTCGCCGGCGCGGGGCGCCATCAGCTTTTCGTCGCCGAGCGCGAAGGCCGGGTGCTCGGCTACGCCTGCACGGGCAGCTTCCGGCCCAAGGCGGCCTACCTCCCCTCCGTCGAGACGAGCGTCTACCTGCGCCCCGAGGAGCACGGGCGCGGGCTCGGGACGCGGCTCTACGCCGTGCTCTTCGAGGCACTCGGCGGCGAGGACGTGCACCGCGCCTACGCGGGGATCACGCTCCCCAACCCGGCGTCGATCGCGCTCCACGCGCGCTTCGGCTTCCGCGAGTGCGGGACGCTCGGCGAGGTGGGGAGGAAGTTCGATCGGTGGTGGGACGTGCTGTGGATGGAGAAGGCGTTGGGGTAGTAGGGGTGAGCCGAGGCCGAGGGGGTCGGCGCGAGATTCATGCAGCGACGGAGCTCGAGGAGCCGGCAAGGCCGTGCTGGTGAGGGTTGGACCCGTTCGATGACGAACTCAACGGTCGTACCCGCTGCGCACGTTCTCGCAGTCTTCGAGCACGGCCGCGCAGCGAGCTGCAGGCGAGCGGAGCCAACGGAATGGGTCTGCGCTGACTTCGCGCCGACCCCCTCGGCCTCGGCTCATTCCTGCGCGCGCAAGCGGGAGACGAGGCTGCGGCGGATGCCGGGGTGCGCGAGCGGGAGCAGCATCACCGCGGCGAGGACCCCGGTCGCGACGAGGAAGCGCGGCGAGCCGAAGTCGAGGAGCGTCGAGCCGAGCAGGGAGTAGGCGCCCGCTCGCACCGGGCCTCCGATGCACACCGCGAGCCCGAAGGCGAGGGCCGGGATCGAGGAGAGGCCCGCCGCCCAGTGGACGGGCGACATGGGCCCCATCGGGTGCGCGGTGACGAGCCCCACGACGAAGGGCCCCGCCGTCGCCACGCGCTGCTCGAGGACCTCGACGCGCGGGCCGAACTGCGTGCGCACCCAGTCGCGGCCCAGCCAGCGCGCCAGCGAGAACTTGAGGCTGGCGGAGATCAGGATCCCCGCGGCGCCGAGCGCGGTCCCGAGTCCCGCACCGAAGCAGAGCCCGCCCACCGGGAGGATCAATCCCGAGGGCAGGAGCAGGAACTGCCGGAAGGTCACGAGGGCCACGAAGATCACCGGGCCCTTCCAGCCGAGGGAGTCCACGAAGTCGAAGATCGATTGCGGCGTGAACTCGATGCCGATGCGTCCGCGCACCACGAAGCCGAGGAAGAACGCGGTGCCGACGATGACGAGGAGGAGGAGGGGAAGGCGCCTGCGCATCGGAGGGTGAGGATAGTGCCTGGACGCGACCGGGTCCCGTCGGGCCTCACCACGGCAGGCGGTCGAGGTCGAGGTTGCCGCCGCTCAGCACGATGCCGACGCGCTCGACGCCCGAGAGGCCGCGAAACTCGCCGGAGAGCACCGCCGCGAAGGCCACCGCGGCGCTCGGCTCGACCAGCAGCTTGGCGCGCTCCCAGAGGAGCCGCATCGCGCGCACGATCTCGTCCTCGTCCACCGTCACCACGCGCTCGACACAGTCGCGGATCACCGGCCAGGTGAGCGCGCCGAGGCTCGTGAGGAGCCCGTCGGCCAGCGTCCTCGGCGCCTGCTGCGGAAGCACGCGGCCGAGTGCCTTCGAGCGCGCCGCGTCGTCCGCGGCGAGCGGCTCCGCGGCGACGACGCGCACGCGCGGGGCGAGCTCGCGCGCCGCGAGCGCGATTCCCGAGACGAGCCCTCCCCCGCCCACGGGCGCCACGATGGCGTCGAGGTCGGGGACCTGCTCCAGGAGCTCGAGCGCGACCGTGCCCTGGCCCGCGATCACGTCCGGGTGGTCGAAGGGGGGGATCAGCACGCCCCCCGTCTCGGCCACGACCCGCCGCGCGGTCGCGTCGCGGGCCTCGAGCGTGGGCTCGCAGAGCACGGCGCGCCCGCCGTACTCCTCCACCGCGCAAAGTTTCGGTGCGGCCACGTCCTTCGGCATGACGATCCAGGCGGGGATGCCGCGCAGGCGCGCGGCCAGCGCGAGCGCCTGGCCGTGGTTCCCCGAGCTGTGCGTGACGACGCCGCGCGCGGCCGGTCCCGCCTCGAGCTTCGCCACGGCGTTCATGGCGCCGCGGAACTTGAAGGCGCCCGCCTTCTGGAGCTGCTCGCACTTGAAGAAGAGGCGGCGCCCGGCCAGGCGGTCGAGCGTCGCGCAGGTGGCGACGGGCGTCCGGTGGGCGATGCCCGCGAGGCGCGCCGCCGCCTCGCGCACGGCGGTGAGATCGGCGGCGTAACGGGTCTCCATCCGCTCAGTCCACCGAGAAGACGAGGAAGTGCTGGCGCTCGAGAAAGTCGTGCGCCTCCACGAACCGGTAGCCCGCCGCCTCCATCTCGGAGCGGATCGTCTCGGCGGACGTCGCGTGGCTCGGCAGGAACCAGCTGGGGGCTTCCCCGAACTCGACGATCGCGACACGCCCGTGCGGTCGCAGGTACTGCTTCGCGTTCGAGAAGTAGCGCGTGCGGTCCTCGAGGTGGTGATACGTGTCGCTGGTGAAGACGAGGTCCACCGGCTCCGGCAGCTTCGGGTCGTTGTCCTCCGCGAGCACCACCTCGATGTTCGCGAGCCCTTCCTTCTCCGCGCGCTCGGCCACGTAGGCGTTGAGCCCTTCGTCCACGTCCACGGCGTACACCCTGCCCGCGGGACCCAACGCGCGCGCCAGGCGGAACGTGAAGTAGCCGCCCCCGGACCCGAGGTCGGCGACCCGCGAGCCGGGCTCGAGGGCGAGCGCTTCGACCACACGCTCGGGCTGCTGCCACTCGTCGCGTCCGATCTCTTCGTAGGCGCAACGTTTGAGCTGCGTGCAGGCGCCGGCGAGGAAGGCGAGCGAGGCGAGGGCGAGGGCGGCCGCCGAACGTCGCGCACGGCAGGGGATTCGCGGCTCCATTCACGACTCCTTCGCGAAGCGCTCGTGCAGGCGCACGGGCTCGACGCGCGTCCTGCGCAGGCGCAGGTTCAGCATCTCCACGAAGATCGAGTAGCCCATCGCGAAGTAGATGTAGCCCCTCGGGATGTGGATCTCGAAGCCGTCGGCGATGAGCGCCGTCCCGACCAGCAGGAGGAAGCTCAGCGCGAGCATCTTCACCGTCGGGTGACGCTCCACGAAGTCCCCGAGCGGCCGGGCGAACCACATCATGAAGAGGACCGCCAGCACGATCGCGAGGACCATGATGGGAATCTCGCGGACCATGCCCACCGCGGTGATGACCGAGTCCAGGGAGAAGATGGCGTCGAGGGCCACGATCTGGGCGATCACGCTCCCGAAGCTCGCGGCGGCGCCCTGGGTCGAAGCGTGCCCGGTCTCGCCCTCGAGCTTCTGGTGGATCTCGTGGGTCGCCTTCGCGATGAGGAACAGGCCGCCGAGGATCAGGATCAGGTCGCGTCCGGAGAACTCGTCGCCGAGCACGCTGAAGAGCGGCGCGGTGAGTCGGATCACCCAGGCCAGGGAGAGGAGGAGCGCGATCCGCATGAACATCGCGAGGGCGAGCCCGATGCGCCGCGCCCGGTTGCGGTCCCCGGGCGGGAGCTTCCCGGCGAGGATCGAGATGAAGACGATGTTGTCGATGCCGAGCACGAGCTCGAGGGCCGTGAGCGTCGCGAGCGCGATCCAGGCCTGCGGTTCGAAGATCCAGTCCATGGGGTCGTCCTCACAGGTTCGCTTCGGTAGCGCGCTCGTGGAGCTCTTCGAGGGAGGGGAGGAAGGTGTCGGAGACGGGGCCCTCGCTCTGGATCAGGGTCTCGATCGCACGCACGCGCGCCTCGAGCGCGCCGGGCGACTCGATGCGGCGCGCGTCGCGCAGCAGGAGGGCGATCCGCCGGTACACCTCGTCCGGGATGCTGCGCGCCTCGGGGTTGCGCTCGGTCCAGTCGCGCAGCTCGCCCAGGCAGCGGTTGATGAGCTCGCGGAACCCCACGGCGGGGGAGGCTAGCGGAGTGGTGATGCGGATCACCGAGCGGCGCCTCGCGATGAACGATCCGCGGTCGCACACCGGACCTCACGGACCCGTGCGTCACCCCGGGGGACCCCCATGCGCACCACGCACTCCTGGCGACGCTGGCTCGCGTCGCTCGCCGCATGCTTCCTCCTCGCACACACGGCCTGCGGCACGCTCTTCTACCCCGAGCGGCACGGGCGCCGCTCGGGCCGGGTCGATCCCGCGGTGCTGCTCCTCGACGGAGCGCTCCTCTTCTTCTTCGTGATCCCTGGCCTCGTGGCGTTCGCCATCGACTTCTACACCGGCAGCATCTACATGACCGACGGGCACGGACGCGCCCTGCGGATCGAGGTGGACCCGGCGGAGCTCGGCGAGGCGCGCATCGAGGCGATCGTGCGCGAGCACGCGGGCCGGGCGATCCAGCTCGACGATCCTGCCCTCGAGCGGTTCCGGGTCCCGCCCGGCACCGACGCCGCAGCCGTGCTCCAGCGGATCGCCACCGCCTCCCCCGATCCCTCGTGGCAGCGCTGAACTTCGGGGACGTTCCACCGCGATCCGAACTTCGGGGACACCCCTGGCGCGACCGCCCCGCGCGCGCCGCGTGGAGTGTCCCCGAAATCCAGATCCAGGTGGAACGTCCCCGAAGTTCAGACGTAGCGGGGGCCGCGGGCGAGGTGGGCGGCGAGGAGATCGGAGCGGCGGAACGGACCCACGAGGATCACGCCCAGGAGGAAGCCGCCCAC
>DASRUS010000070.1:0-4112 GCA_035687825.1 Myxococcota bacterium
GCGGCACGCCGCGAGCATCGTCGGAACCGGGCCCGGCCTCGAGCCGTGGCAGTTCCACGGACCCTCCACCCGGTGCGGCGAGCGGATCTTTTTGCACCTCCTCGCGCGCCCCTACGAGGAGATCGCGGTGCGCGGGGTGCCGGTGCGTCGCGTGCGCGCGGTGCGTCACCTCGCGACGGGTGCGGCCCTCGAGCACCGCGAGCGCATCTCGGCCCTCGACCGCGCGCTCCGCAACCCGGATCCCGTGGGCGAGCTCCGCATCCGCGTGCCGGAGGCGCTCCTGGATCCCCTCGCGACGGTGCTCGAGCTCGAGATCACGGGTCCCGGGCCGGGCTCCTCCTAGAGCTCCGCCCGCAGGAACTCGAGCGTCCGTCCGATGGCGCCTTCCTCCGCCGGGAAGAGGCTCGCGGCGAAGTGTGTGACGCCGGCGTCCGCGAGGCGGCGCAAACTCGTGCGCAGCACCTGCTCGTCGCCCACCAGCGCGACGTCGCCCGGCTGGGCAGCGCCCTCGCGGTCGAGCATGGCGCGGTACGAGGGCAGCGTCCCGTAGATCGCGAAGCTCTTGCTCGCCGCCTCGCGCGCCTTCGCGGGATCGCTCGCGATCGCGATGGGGAGCGCGGCGATGACGCGCGGCTCGGGGCGGCCCGCGGCCTTGGCCGCGGCGCGGATCACCGGGACCGTGTGGGAGGCGAGCGTCTTCGTGCCCGTCATCCAGGTCGCGGTCCCGTCCGCGAGGCGTCCCGCGATCTCGAGCAGCTTCGGTCCGAGGGCCGCCACGACGACCGGCACCGGCGTGCCCCCCGCCACCTGGAGCGAAGCCTGCACCCGGTAGAGCTCGCCCTCGAACTTCGCGGGCTTCCCCTGCACGAGGGGCATCAGCACCTCGAGGTACTCGCGCATCTGCTTCGCCGGGTGCGCGTAGGAGAGGCCGAGCAGGTTCTCGATCACGATCTTGTGCGAGAGCCCGATCCCGAGCACGAAGCGCCCGCGGCACGCGGCCTGGGCGGTGAGCGCCTGCTGCGCCATGGCGACGGGGTGGCGCGGCGGCGAGGGCACGACGCCCGTGGCGAGCTCGATGCGCTGCGTCTCGCGGCCCACCACGCTGAGCGCGCCGATGGCGTCGTGGCCGAAGATGTTGGGGAGGGAGAGGAACGCGAAGCCCTGGGCCTCGGCGGTGCGGGCCTCCTCCACGAGGTCGTCGAGGGTCGTCGCGGGGTTCGCGACGCGCTGGCTCACGATTCCGATGCGCATGGGGGATCCTCCGGCTGGGTCGCAGGATCGTATCGCAGGGAGACGCGGGCGGGGGATCCCCGGGCGACGCTCGCTAGTACCGGTAGTGCTCCGGCTTGTACGGCCCGTCCACCGGGACGCCGAGGTAGGCCGCCTGGCGCGGCGTGAGCGTCGTGAGCTTCACGCCGAGCTGGTCGAGGTGCAGGCGCGCCACCTCCTCGTCGAGCTGCTTGGGGAGCACGTACACCTTCTTCGCGTACTTCTCCGCGCTCCGGTGCAGCTCGAGCTGGGCGAGGACCTGGTTCGTGAACGACGCCGACATGACGAAGCTCGGATGGCCCGTGGCGCAGCCGAGGTTCAGGAGCCTTCCCTCCGCCAGCACGAGGACGCTCTTCCCGTTCGGGAAGATCCACTCGTCGTACTGGGGCTTGATGTTCACCCGACGGATCCCCGGCACCGCCTTGAGCCCCGCCATGTCGATCTCGTTGTCGAAGTGGCCGATGTTCCCGACGATGGCCTTGTCCTTCATGCGGGCCATGTCCTCGGCGGCGATCACGAAGCAGTTGCCCGTGGCGGTGATGAAGAGGTCCGCGGTCTCGAGGACCTCGTCGAGGGTCGCGACCTGGAAGCCCTCCATCGCCGCCTGGAGCGCGCAGATGGGATCGACCTCCGTCACGATGACCCGGCAGCCCTGGCCGCGCAGCGCCTGGGCGCAGCCCTTGCCGACCTCGCCGTAGCCGCACACCACCGCCACCTTGCCGCCGAGCATCACGTCGCTGGCGCGGTTGAGCCCGTCCACGAGCGAGTGCCGGCAGCCGTAGATGTTGTCAAACTTGCTCTTCGTCACCGAGTCGTTCACGTTGATGGCGGGGAAGAGGAGCGTGCCCTCCTTCTCCATCTGGTACAGGCGGTGGACGCCCGTCGTGGTCTCCTCGGAGACGCCGCGGATCGCCGCCGCCACCTTCGTCCAGCGGCCCGGCTGCTCCTTCTGCTCGCGGCGCAGGAGCTCGAGCACGACGCCCCACTCCTCGGAGTCCTCGCGCGCGTTCCAGTCGGGGACGCTCCCCTTCCGCTCGAACTCGGCCCCCTTGTGGACGAGGAGCGTCGCGTCGCCGCCGTCGTCCACGAGCAGCGTCGGGCCCGACCCGTCGGGCCAGAGCAGCGCCTCGGACGTGCACCACCAGTAGTCCTCCAGCGACTCGCCCTTCCAGGCGAAGACGGGCGTGCCGCGCGGGCGTTCGGGCGTTCCCTCGGGTCCCACGGCCACCGCGGCCGCGGCGTGGTCCTGGGTGGAGAAGATGTTGCAGCTCACCCAGCGCACGTCGGCGCCGAGCTCGACGAGCGTCTCGATCAGCACCGCGGTCTGCACGGTCATGTGCAGGCTGCCCATGATGCGAGCGCCCGCGAGCGGCCGCTTGCCGCGCCAGCGCCCGCGCAGCGCCATGAGCCCCGGCATCTCGTGCTCGGCCAGGCGGATCTCGCTCCGGCCCCAGCTCGCGAGGCTCGGATCCTTCACCTTGAAGGGGAGGCGCTCTGCGGTCGCGGGCATCGGGGTCTCCAGCGCCGCTCCCCACTAACCACGCGGGGGGCCGGCTTCATTCTTGGATTCGGATAGAGTGTTGGAAGATCGATCGAGCTTGTCAACCTTCGACCCGGCGTCCATCCCGGGTGGATCCCGGATCGGAGGGGAGGGCTAGTGGGGACCGATCTCGACTACGGGTTCGCCGTCTTCCGCCTCGGGCTCCTCGTCGGGGGGCTCGCGCTCTTCGTGTGGGGGTGGCGCGCGCGTCGCCGCGGGGAGGCGCGCGCCGAACGCCGGCTGCGCCTCGCGCTCCTCGGGGTCCTCGCCGCGACGGCGTTCGGCTCGTACTTCTACTTCTGGCGCTTCGCCCGCCTGCACGTCGAGGACACCTTCCACTACTACGTCGGCTCGAAGTACTTCCCCGAGCTCGGCTACTACGGGCTCTACGACTGCACCCTCCAGGCGCTCGACGACGCCGGGCGCGCGGACCTCGCCGCGCTGCCGCACGTGCGCAACCTGGCCACGATGGCGCTCGAGCCCCCGCCCCTGGCGCTCGCGCGGGGTCCGGGCTGCAAGCAGGGCTTCTCGCCGGAGCGTTGGAGGGAGTTCGCGGCGGACGTCCGCTGGTTCCACGCCCGGGTGCCCGGCGACCGCTGGGCCCACGTGATGGAGGATCACGGCTACCACCCCTCGCCCGTCTGGACGCTCTTCGGACGCCCGCTCGCTTCGGCGATTCCCGTGAAGGGTGCGGGCACGCGCGTGCTCGCGCGGTTGGACCACGCGCTCGTGCTCGGAGCGTTCCTCTTCGTGGGCTTCAGCGTCGGCTGGGAGACGGCGTGCTTCGCCGCGATCGTGTGGGGGACGGGCTTCCTGTGGCGCTACTCGTGGATCGGCGACGCGTTCCTCCGGCATCTCTGGCTCGCGAGCTCGCTCGTCGGGCTGGGTTGGCTTCGGCGCAGGCGCCACGCGGGCGCGGCGGTCTTCTTCACCACGGCGGCGCTGCTGCGCATCTTCCCCGCGGTCTTCTGGATCGGCTGGGCCGGACACGCGCTCCGAGAGCTCGTGCGGACGCGCGCCGTCTCTCCGGCAACGCGTCGCTTCGTCGCGGCGTCTGCGCTCACGGCGGCGGTCCTCGTCGCCGCGAGCGTGCCCGTCTCGGGGCGGGGGCTCGGCGTCTGGCCGGAGTTCGCGGACAAGATCTCGCGCTTCGCGGAGCACAGCGCGGTGAACAAGATGGGCCTCGGCGTCGTGGCGCAGGCGCTCGAGCGGGGGCTCGCGGGGGGGGGCGGATCCGGGGCGCTCGGGGCCGCGATCCAGGCCGCGAGGCTCCTCGTGGTGGCGCTCGGCCTCTTCGGCTTCT
>DASRUS010000071.1:0-11621 GCA_035687825.1 Myxococcota bacterium
ATCGGGTGGCGCAGGTCCTGCACCAGCATGGTGAGGAGCCACAGCACGCCGAAGGCCACGTGCGTGCCGTGGAAGCCCGTCAGGACGAAGAAGGTGGAGCCGAACAGGTTCTGCTGGAGCGAGAGGCCGTTGTGATAGAACTCGGTGAACTCGAAGGACTGGAAGCCCAGGAAGAGGAGCCCGAGGATCGCCGTCAGGAGCAGGAACAGGCGTGCCTGGACGCGGTGATTGCGCACGACCCCGTCCAGGGCGATCACCATCGCGACGGAGCTCATGAGGAGCACGAACGCGCTGACCGAGGTGATGGGGATGTTGAGGATCCCGTGCACCACCGTTCCGTCGGGGGCCGTCCACTCCGCGTGCGGGAAGGGCCCCACCCGGCTCGAGTTGCGGTACGCCATGTAGGCCGCGATCAGCGACCCGAAGAACAGGCAGTCCGACCCGATGAAGGTCCAGAACCCCACCTTGATGTGGGGCAGGCCCAGGCTGTTGGGCGGATGCGCGTGCTGCGCGTGGGAAGCCGGTGCGGGCGCCGCGGCCACGTTCGTACCCCCTATTCCAGCGGCTCGTAGAGCCAGCTGTACAGACCGAACAAGAGGAGCCCCACGCCGCCGAGCGAGACGTAGAGCCCGACGCTGGAAGGCGCGAGCAAGCCGAGCCAGAACACGAAGATCCCCGACGCCGTCACGAGCGGCCAGATCGTGGGCTTCGGTAGGTGGATCGGGGGTCCCGCGAGGCCCGGGGCGAGCGGCAGCGCGGGCGGGGCGCCGGCCTTGTGCGACGGCCCGTGCTTCGCGTCCCACCAGGGCCGCGAGCTCGTGACCAGCGGCACGCGGTCGAAGTCGTGCTCCGGCGGCGGCGAGGGCACCGACCACTCGAGCGTGGCGCCGTCCCAGGGATCGTTGCCCGCCACCTTGCCGCGCCGCAGGCTCGTGAGCCAGTTGTAGATGAAGATCAGCACCGACGCGCCGAGCACGAAGGCGCCGAGCGAGGAGATCAGGTTCCACTCGGTCCAGCCGTCCGCCGCCTGATAGGTGAAGATGCGGCGCGGCATGCCGTCCACGCCCGCGAAGTGCATGGGGAAGAACGTCACGTTCATGGCGAGGAACGTGAGCCAGAAGTGGATCTTCCCGAGATCCTCGTCCATCAGGCGCCCCGTCATCTTCGGGAACCAGTAGTAGAAGCCGGCGAAGAGCCCGAACACCGAGCCGCCGAAGAGCACGTAGTGGATGTGCGCCACCACGAAGTAGGAGTCCTGGTGGTGGAGGTCGATGGGCGGCGAGGCGTGCATGAAGCCCGAGAGCCCGCCGATCACGAAGAGCGCCACGAAGCCCACGGCGAAGTACATGGACGTGGTCATCACCACGTGACCGCCCCAGACCGTGGCGATCCAGTTGAAGATCTTCACCGCGGTGGGGATCGCGATCAGCATGGTCGTGATGGCGAAGGCCGAGTCCGCCACCGGGCCGAGGCCGGTGGTGAACATGTGGTGGCTCCACACGCCGAAGCCCAGCAGGCCGATCACGATGCCCGAGAAGATCACGAAGGGCGCGCCGAACAGCGGCTTGCGCGAGAAGGTCGGCAGCACCTCGGAGATGATCCCCATGGCGGGCAGGATCAGGATGTAGACCTCCGGGTGCCCGAACAGCCAGAACAGGTGCTGCCAGAGCAGCGGGTCGCCGCCATTGGCCGGCACGTAGAAGTTCGTGCCGAAGAAGCGGTCGAAGGTGAGCAGGATCAGGCCCACCGTGATCATCGGGAACGCGAACACCACCAGGAACTGCACGACGAGCGTCATCCACACGAAGACCGGAAGCCGCATCATCGTCATGCCCGGCGCGCG
Source organism: Myxococcota bacterium (assembly GCA_035687825.1). Lineage (GTDB taxonomy): Bacteria > Myxococcota_A > UBA9160 > UBA9160 > DASRUS01 > DASRUS01. Next base: position 1,844 of record DASRUS010000071.1, read on the forward strand.
CATGTTGAGGATGGTGACGATGAAGTTGAAGCCCGCGGCGAGCGAGCCCACGCCCAAAATCTGGAGGCCGATCATCCAGAAGTCCACGCCGGGGCCGGGCGAGTACTGGCGCGAGGTCAGGTTCGCGTAGCCGAACCAGCCGGCGTCGGGGATCTGGCCGCCGAGCCCGCCCTCGGCGAAGAGCGAGGTCACCCAGAAGAGGTTGATGAAGATGCCGCCCGCCAGGAACACCCAGTAGCTGAAGGCGTTGAGCCGCGGGAACGCCACGTCCCGGGCGCCGATCATGAGCGGGACCATGTAGTTGAAGAACGCCGCGCCGGCGGGCATCACCACCAGGAAGATCATCGTGGTGGCGTGCATGGTGAACAGGCCGTTGAACGTCTTCCCCGTCGCGACGTCCATCTCCGGCGCGATGAGCTGCCAGCGCATGACCAGCGCCTCGGCCCCGCCGAGCAGGAAGAACAGGAACGCGGTGACGCCGTAGAGGATCCCGATCCGCTTGTGGTCGACGGTGGTGAGCCAGCTCCAGATCCCCGTCTGGGCGTACTCCGCGTGGACGTGGGGCAGGGGGTGGGCAGCGCTGGCCATGGCTCGCCTCCTCTACTCGAGGCCCTGCAGGAACGCGACGAGCGCGTCGAGCTGCGGGTCGGGGACGTGCTCGAAGTTCCACATCAGGTCGGCCTCCTGGACCGTCTTGCTCGCGTGGCCGGGCTTCAGCTCCGAGGCGTTGCGGATCCAGCGCCGCATGTTCTCGGGGGTGTTCTCGACCGTGGCCGCGGCGAGCAGCGTGCGCGAGCCCACGTGCGTCAGGTTCGGGCCGATGCGCGCGAAGGAGAACGGCGTGCCCTGGATGGAGTGACACGTGAAGCAGGCGTTGCCCTGGAAGGCCTGCATGCCCGGGCTCGCCATGTCCACCGTCGCCGGACTCTGCTGGTGCGCCACCCAGGCCGCGAACTCGTCGGGCGTGTCCACCTTCACCTTGAAGCCCATGAGGGCGTGGGAGGCGCCGCACAGCTCCGCGCACTGGCCGTCGTACCAGCCGACCTCTTCGGGCGTGAACCAGATGTGCTGGGTGCGCCCCGGCACGAGGTCGCGCTTGCCCGCCAGCCGCGGCACCCAGAAGCTGTGGATCACGTTGTCCGAGAACAGCCCCAGGTTCGCCATGCGCCCCACGGGCAGGTGGAGCTCGTTCGCCGTCACGATCCCGTACTCCGGGTACTCGAACTCGAACCACCAGCGCTTGCCCGTGACCTTCACCTCGAGCGGGTTCGGGCCGGGCGCGGGCTGCTGCAGCGCGCAGGTGATCTGGAGGGTCGGCACCATCACGATCACGATGAAGACGAGGGGGATGAGCGTCCAGCCGACCTCGAGGGGCGTGTTGCCGTGGATCTGCCTCGGCACCCCCTTCTCGCCGTCGCGCCGCCGGTAGCGGAAGACGGCGTAGAGGAGGAAGGCCTCCACGACCACCAGGATGCCGAGCACGATCCAGGTCGTGAGCGCGTAGATGCCCTGGATCGCGCGGCCCTGCTCCGTGGTCGGGTGGACCGTGGACATCTCGGTGTCGCCGATCACCCACGCACAGCCCGCGAGGAGCAGGGGCGCGAGCCAGGCGGCGAGCGACGCGAGTCGCGGCGATGCACGGCGCAGCATCGTCGGGCTCCTTTCCTGACGGGGGGCACAGGTCTTACCACAGGCGAGGGGCCGGGTCACGGGGGAAATCCCGTCCCCGCGGTCGAGCTGCGAGGCATGGCCCTGCGCGCCCCAGCCGCGCTACCCCTCGCCCGATGCAGCGGCCCGCGAACCCCGGCCCGCCGCGCGGGCCGCTCGCGTGACGGCCACCGCCTTCGGGCTGGTGGTGCTGTCCGCGCTCCTCCACGCCATCTGGAGCGCCTCGATCAAGGGCAGCCGCGAGCCCCTCGCCTTCAACCTCGTCCAGGCCCTCGCGACCAGCGTCCTCGCGCTCGGCGTCTTCGCGGTGGCGGACCTCGCCACGATTCCGAGCCGCGTCTGGTGGGCGCTCGCCGGCACGTCGCTCGCCCACGCGTTCTACTTCCTGTTCCTGAGCGTCGCCCTGGCGCGCGGCGAGCTCACCCTCGTCTACCCCATCGCGCGCTCCACCCCCGCCTTCCTCCCGTTCCTCGCGGTCCCGCTCCTCGGCGAGTCGATCTCGACGCTCGGCGCCCTCGGGATCGCGACGGTGGTGGCGGGGATGTGGCTGGTGCACTCCGAAGGCCGCCTCTCCTTCCGCGCGCTCGTGGGACCCGGGACCGGCTTCGCGTACCTGACGCTCGCCACGACGGTCGCCTACTCGCTCTTCGACAAGACGGCGATGGCGGAGCTCTCCACGTCGGTGCCCGAGACCCGCGTCCCGCACGCGATCCTCTTCTACTTCCTGCTCTCCGCCGGGAGCACCACGCTGTTCGCGCCGCTCGCCGCGGCGGGGCTGCGCGGGCGCCCCTGGGCCGAGACGGCGCGCCGCGAGTGGGGACGCGCGCTCGCCGCCGCGACGATCAGCTTCGTGAGCTACGTGCTGATCCTCCAGGCGTACCGGGCGGCGCCCGCGAGCTACGTGGTGGCGGTGCGCCAGTCGAGCGTGCTCTTCGCCCTCGTGATCGCCATCTTCCACCTGCGCGAACGCCCGAGCCGCGCCCGCGTGCTGGGCGCGCTCACCACCGTGGCGGGCGTGGCGCTGATCGGCCTCGCGGACTGAGGATCCGACACCATGCGCCTGGCGAGCTCGCTCTTGAGGCAGGAACGCGTCGCGCGGGTCGCGAGCTTCGCGGTGGCGCTCCTGCTGCGCGCGATCGGCGCGACCTGGCGGATCCGCACGCAAGGCGACGACCCCTTCGCCGGGGGCAGCGAGCCCGCCATCGCGGCGCTCTGGCACCGGAGCCTCCTCGTGGCGGCGTTCCTGCTGCGGGGCCGGCGGATCGCGGTGCCGGTCAGCCTGAGCCGCGACGGCGACTTCACCGCCGCCGTGCTCGAACGGCTGGGCTACCCGAGCCCTCCCCGGGGCTCGAGCTCCCGGGGCGCCACGGGGCTCCTGCGCCAGATGATCCGCAGCCGGCGGGAGGGGCTCTGGGTGGGCGTCCTCCCGGACGGGCCCCGCGGCCCCGCGCGGGTGGCGAAGCCGGGCGTCCTCGCCGTGGCCCGCGCCACCGGGACGCCGATCCACCCCGTGGCGATGGCGGCCCGGCCGGCCCTGCGCTTCGGAAGCTGGGACCGCACCTTCCTGCCCCTCCCCTTCGCCCGGGTGCGCGTGGTCTACGGTCCCCCGATCCTCGTGCCGAAGAGCACCCGGGAGGAGGCGCTGGAGGAGCTGCGCCGCCACCTCGAGGACGAGCTGAACCGGCTCACGGACGGGGTCGAGCGCGAGCTCGGTCTCGCGCCCGGGGCGAACGAAGCGACGAGCGGACGAGGAGCTTGAGGCCATGGGCGCGCGCGTGCGGATCCTCTCGGCCAACCTGCTGAACGGTCGCGCCGACCCGGAGGCGCTCGCCGAGCTCGTGCGACGGCTCGGGGTGGACGTGGCCGCGGTCCAGGAGCTCTCGCCCGAGCAGGCGGAGGCGCTGGCCGAGGTGCTGCCCTTCGGGACGCTGCGCCCCGCGCGCGACTACAACGGGATGGGGATCGCGCTGCGCGCCCCCGCGCGCGAGTCGCGCGTGGCGCTGCCGCGCCGCGACGCGCTGGTCGCCGAGCTCGGGCCCGAGGGTTGGAGCGAGCTCGTGGCGACCGTCGAGATCGTGAACGTCCACGTGACCGCGCCGCACGCGCGCCCCGCGGGCCTGCGCACCTTCTCGGAGCGCCGCGGCCAGCTGCGCGGGCTGCTCGCCCACCTCGAGGCGACGCACGAGCGGACGCCCCAGGTCGTGATCGGCGACTTCAACGCGACGCCGCTCTGGCCGCTCTACCGGCGCGTGGTCCGGCTGCGCCGCGACGCCGCGCGCGCGAGCGCCGAGCGCAGCGGCGCCCGCCCGCAGCCCACCTGGGGTCCCGGCACGCGCGCGCCGCGCGTCCTGCGCATCGACCACGCCTTCGTCCAGGCCCTGCGCGTGGAGGAGTTCCGCGTGGAGCGCCTCCCGGGCAGCGACCACGACGCCATCGTGGTGGACGTGGTGCCGGATTAGTTTGCTCCGCTCGCCTTCGGCTCGCTGCGCGGCCGTGCTCGAGGCTCCGGAATCGTCTTCAGCGGGTGCGTTCGCCGAGTTCGTCAGCGAGCTGGTCCAGCCCTCACCAGCACGGCCTTGCCGCCCTTCGGGCGAGCGACCCGAGCACTCGCGGCGACCCCTCGGCAGCCGGCGCCCTCGCGGCACCTACGCGGTCGTCCGTGACTCCAGGTTCGTGCGCAGCCAGCTTCCGATGTCGGGGTGGTCGAGCAGCCCCGACGCGCGCAGGCGCGCCGCGGCGATGCAACGCACCGCCTCGGCGCTGCCGACGCGCAGCGCCTCGCGGGCGTCCGCGGCCACCTCGCTCGAGTCGAGGGCGCGCACGATCTCCTTCACCACCGGCACCGTGCCCGGCGTGACCGACAGCTCGTCGATGCCGAGCCCCACCAGGATCGGCACCGCGAGGGGATGGCTCGCCATCTCGCCGCACACCGACACGGGCAGGCCGTGGCGCGACCCGGCGCGCACGGTGCGATCGATGAGCGCGAGGACCGCGGGGTGCAGGGGCTCGTAGAGCTCCGCGACGCGCTCGTTGTTGCGGTCCACCGCGAGCGTGTACTGCGTGAGATCGTTCGTGCCGATGCTGAAGAAGTCGCACTCCCGGGCGAGCGTGTCCGAGGTGAGCGCGGCCGCGGGCACCTCGATCATGATCCCGATCTGGAGCTCCGGATCGAACTCCACGCCGCGCTCGGCGAGCTCGCGCTGAGACTCCTCCAGGAGCTTGCGCACGCGGCGCAGCTCGCCCACGCAGGAGATCATGGGGATCAGCAGGCGCACGTTGCGGTGCGCGCTCGCCCGCAGGATCGCGCGGAGCTGCGCGCGGAAGGCCTTCTCGTGGAAGAGCGTCAGGCGCACCGAGCGCAGGCCGAGCTGGGGATTCTCCTCCTCGCCCAGCCCGATGTTCGGCAGCGTCTTCTCGCCGCCGAGATCGAGGGTGCGGATCGTGACCGGCTGCGGCGCCAGTGCGCCCGCCACCTTGTCGTAGAGCTGCGCCTGCTCGTCCTCGCTGGGAAAGCCGCGGTGCGCCAGCGCCAGGAGCTCGGTGCGGAAGAGCCCGATGCCCTCGGCGCCGTGGCGCTCCACCAGGCGCAGGTCCGAGACGAGGCCCACGTTCGCCGTGAGCAGCACGCGGCGCCCGTCGCGCGTCTCCGCCCGACGACCGCGCAGGGCGTCGAGGTGCTCCACGGCGATGGCGAAGCGCTGCTTCGCGCGCTCGTACTCCGCGCGCAGCACGTCGTCCGGCGACAGGAACACCTGACCCGTGCCGCCGTCCACGATCGCGAGCTCGCCGGGCCGCGCCGCGGCCACGATCCCGGGGACGCCGGTCACCGCGGGGATCTCGAGGTTGCGCGCGAAGATCGCGCCGTGCGAGGTGGGGCCGCCGTGCTCCGAGACGAGCGCGCCGATCTTCTCGGTCTCGAGCAGGGCGAAGTGCGCGGGCAGGATGTTCTCCGCCACCACGACCGCGCCGTCGGAGAGCGGCACGTTGTGGTGCCGCACGCCCAGCAGCTTGGCCATCACGCGCCGCACCACGTCCTCCACGTCGCTGCCGCGCTCGCGGAAGAAGGGGTCCTCGATCCCCTCGAAGAGCTGGCGGTAGGCGTCGAGCACGCTGCGCAGCGCGGTGAGCCCGTTGCCCGAGGCGGCCACCTGTTCGTCGAGGCGCGCGACGAAGCCGTGGTCCTCGAGGATCTGGATGTGGGTGTTGAAGACCGCGCTGAACTCGGCGCCGAAGCGCTCGCCCACCTCTTCGCGGATTTCGTCCAGCTCGCGGCGCGCCTCCACCACCGCCGCGACGAGGTCGCGCTTCTCCTGGGCGGGGTCTTCGTTCGGCGTGTAGCTCACGTGAGCGAGGTTCAGCGGATCTTCGAGGAAGTGGACCGGTCCGATGGCGATGCCGCGGGAGGTCGCGATGCCCTTGAGCTCGACGTTGCGCTCGGCGCGGGGGCGGACCCGGCCCGACATCGGCAGGCCCGAGCGGGCGAGCTCCTGCACCACGCGCTCCTGCTCGTGCTCGGTCTGGGCCACGAAGTAGAGGAGCTGGGCGTTCATCACCACGGGTGCGATGAGCTGCGCGCAGGTTCGCAGGAGCTCTACGTCCTCGCGCTCGAAGTGGCGCGGCTCCACGGTCTGGACCACGAGCACGCCCGTGGTGACGTCGCGCACGACGAGCGGCGCGGCCATCAGCGACTGGAAGCGCTCCTCCTGCGTCTCGGGGAAGTAGCGGAAGCCGGGGTGCTCCTGCGCGCGGTCGATGGCCACGGTCTCGCGGTTCTGCGCGGCGAGGCCCACGAGCCCCTCGCCGAAGGCGAGGCGCACGCGCCCCACCGCGTCCCGGGAGAGGCCCTTCGTGGCGCGCAGCGTCAGGTGCCGGAGGTCGCTGTCGGTCAGGTACACGGAGCAGACGTCCGCGTCCAACCGCTTGGCGACCAGGTCCACGACGTTGCCGAGCGTCTCGTCGAGATCGTGCGAGCGCGACACGAGGTCGGCCACGTCGGAGAGGAGCGTCACGCGATCCAGGATGACTCTCTCCCGTCGCCCGCGCGGAGCGCGACGGCGCAAGCATACCAGAGCACGGGTCCCGGCCCGGGCAAAGCCCGGACCACCCGTACTCCGCTCGCGTTGTGGGGGCCTCTCGGCCTAGTGCGTCGTGTGGGCGTCGCCCGGGGCGTCCGTCGCCGAGATGGGCGGGAACACCTGGTCCTTGTCCTCGAAGCGCATGCCCAGGGCGAGCAGGATCTTCCGCTTCGTGTCCATCCGGCAGTTCATGCCCTTCTCGACGCTATGGATCGTGCGGAGCGCGACCTTCGCCTTGCGGGCGAGCTGCGCCTGGGTCATGAGCCGGTTCTCCCGCAGCTCTCGGACGCGGTTTCGGCGCACGCTTCCCCGACTCCCAATCTGCTGTTCCATGAGGTCACGCTCCTCGAGTCCAGACGAACGAACGGGCCTCGCCGTTCCCCGGTGGTTTCGGTCGGACCGGCAGAATCTTGAGAAGAAATCGGAGCTTGGAGCGCAGGCGCGGGGGAACCCCGTCGCGCTGAAGACCCTGATTTCCTGCGGGGATGAAGCGAGCGACCGCGCGTCCAGGAACCGCCCGTGAACCCACCCGCCGGGCGGCGGCGCCGTGCGGCGCGGTCGCGGGGGGCTAAGTTGGGTGCGGCACCGACCGCGACCCACCCCCGACCTGGAGCGCGCTTGCGCCGCAAGGCCGCCTTCTTCGCCGCCGCCCTCGTCGCGATCGCGGTCGCCGGCGGCCTCGCCGCGCTCGCCGCCCGGCGGGTCGCCCCGGAGCGGGTGAAGGCGATCGTCGCGGAGAGCCTCGGCGCGGCCCTGGCGACGCCCGTGTCCATCGAGTCGGCCGCGCTCGGACTCGGCTTCGGCGTCACCGTCGAGGCGCGGGGCGTCTCGGCGTGGAGCGGACCGGAGGGCCCCGCCCTGTTCGTGCCCGAGACGCGGATGCGGCTCGGTCTCCTGGGTCTCCTCGTCGGCGAGCTGCGCCCGATCCGGATCCTCCTGGTGGAGCCGGAGCTCGAGCTCGTGCGCGGGCCGGACGGTGGGATCGAAGCGCCGTTTCGTTGGGCGATCGGGAACGAGAGAGAGGGCGCGACCCCGGGCTCCCGGCGCTCCTTCGGCGGCGAGTCGCTCGAGGCGGCGCGGGACTGGCTACTGGACCTCCCCCTCCCCGCGCCGCGCGTGGCGATCGCGCGCGGCCGGCTTCGCGTGCGCGAGGCGAAGGCGGGTTCGGAGGCGCTCGAGCTCCGCGACCTCGGCGCGCAGCTCGAGCGCGACGACGGGCACCAGGCGGGCGAGCTCCGCTTCACCGCCCGCGTCGCGCGGGGCGAAGACGCGGAGGGAACGCTCGAGGGCTCCTTCCTTCTGGCGCGGGCGGGCGAGAGCGCGGTGCGCCTCGGGCTCGCGGGCTTCCCCCTCGGCTTCCTGGCTCCCTACCAGAGGGCGCTCCACCCCGAGCTCCGCGTGGCGGGACGGGCCTCGGGGACGCTCGAGCTCCGCATCGCGGAGAACGCCGACGACCGGATCGACGTCGATCTCGAGCTCGCGAAGCCGAAGCTCCGCCTGCCCCACGGCGGCGAGTCGCCGGCGGTGATCCAGGCGGAGGCGGCGGGCGTGCGCGCGGCGCTCCTGTTGAGCGGGAGCCGCCTCGAGCTCTGGAGCGGGTCGCTCCGCAGCGGCGAGCTCGCGCTCGACTTCGAGGCAGGGCTCGAGCTCCCCGCCCGGGAGGCCTCACGGGTCCGCCTCGCCCTGCGCGCGCCGGCGCTCTCGCGCGACGCCCTCGCCGGCGCCGCGGGCTGGCTCCCGGCAGAGCTCGCCCAGCGGGTGAAGGCGGGGCTCGAGCGGGTCGAGGCGGGGCGGCTCGAGGACCTCGAGCTCCGCATCGCGACGCGCGTCGCGAACCTCGGCCCCGACCTCCGCGCGAACGCCGCGCAGCTCCTCCAGGATCTCGAGCTGCGCGGCCGGGTCGCCGGCGCGAGCGTGCGGCTCGCGGAGGCAGGGCGCGTGGAGGGCCTCCAGGGCGAGTTCGTCTTCGACCGCGGGCGCCTCGACCTGCGGGGCGCCGGCGCGAGCCTCGACTCGCGCCCGCTCCCCGCCCTCGATCTCTCGCTCCAGGGCCTCGCGCACCTCTTCCGATCCGACGCACTCCAGTGTCAGGCGACCGGGGCCGTGCCCGGCCTTCCCGGCCGCGAGGCCCTGGACCGCTGGGTGGTGGGCCGACGCAAGCCCGGCGCCACGCGGAGCTGGACCCGCCTCGCGGTCCACGCGGACTGGATCGCGCACCCGCTCCTCTTCTGCGCCGTGCGCGGCGCGGAGTTCGTGCTCACCCCCGAGGAGGACGTCTGGCACCTCGAGCTCGAGCGCGCGAACTGGGCCGGCGCCCCGCTGCGCGGGCGGGGATCGCTGCGCCGCCACCCGGAGGAGATCCTCTCCATCGCCCTCGACCTCGGACCGCCGTGGCAGGACCCGCTCGCGCTCGAGGCGGGGGCGCCCTGGGCCTCGGGCCGCTTCGAGATGGAGGCGCGCTCCTTCGGACCCTGGCGCGCGCGGGGCATCCGGGGGAGCTTCACGGCGCGCGGGAGCGAGCTCGCGCTCGGCGACGTCGCGCTCGAGCTCGAGCCCGAGGAGCGCGTCACGGGCGAGCTCGCCTTCGACCTCGGGAGCGCCGACGCGGTGCCCTACCGCGCCCGCTTCCAGCTCGAGGCCGCCTCGGCCGCGCACCTGCTCCGGTCGCTCGGGATCGAGGACACCTTCGCGGTGGGAACCGTCTCCGCCGCGGGCGTGCTGGAGGGCGTCCTGCGCGGGGTGGCGTCCCCCTTCGCCGAGGCCCGGGGCCAGGGGATCGTCCAGGCGCGCGACGGCGCGCTGCACCGGCGCGTGCCCGCGATCCTGGCCCTCGCCATGGCGAGCGACACGCTGCGCGCGCTCACCGAGCGCGAGGAGATCCCCTTCGTCGCGCTCGACGCGACGCTCGAGCTCGCGGACGGGAAGCTCCGCGCCCCCGCCCTCACGGTCGAAGGGCCCTGGCTGCGCGCGCTCGCGAGCGTCGAGATCGACGCCGTGAACGAGCCGCACCCGACCGACTCCGTGGTGGCGGTCTA
>DASRUS010000072.1:0-5490 GCA_035687825.1 Myxococcota bacterium
CGTGGAGACCGTCCGCCGGGCCCTGGCGTCTTAGTCGGGCAGGGCAAACCCCGACCCGAGCCGCGACGTGGGGTCCCCGAGCGACGCCTCTGAGCGCGCGCAACCCCGCTCGCGACGATCTCCCGCGCGGTGCGCGCGAAGCGAAGGAGCGAGGGGATCCCGCGCCGCGTCGGCCCCCCGGCGGAGCCTCGCCGCGCGCCGTACCCTCTGCTGGATGGGGCGCGCGCAAGTCTTCCCCCGCGAGGCGCGCGGGATCCTGACCCGCACCGGCGGCTACCTGCACGCCTTCACCCACACGCTCCAGCCCTACGTCGGCTGCCAGTTCTCCTGTGAGTACTGCTACGTACGCCAGATGACCGTGCAGCGCGCGAACCCGTTCGGACTGCCGTGGTCGCAGTGGATCGCGCCCAAGACCAACGCGCCCCAGCTCTTGGCGGCGCGGGCGCGGCGCGGCGCGCTCGCCCGCGCGCGCATCTTCTGTGGCTCGACGACGGATCCGTACACGCCGCTCGAACGGAAGCTCGCGCTCACGCGGCGCTGCCTCGCGGTGCTGGTGGAGCATCCCCCCGCGGCCCTGGTGGTGCAGACGCGCAGCCCCCTCGTGGTGCGCGACGTGGATCTTCTCGCGCGCATTCCGAGCCTGCTCGCGAGCGTCACGGTCGCGACGGACGACGAGTCGGTGCGCCGCCTCTTCGAGCCGAACGCGCCGGGGACGGGGCTGCGCCTCGACGCGCTGGCGAAGCTGCGCGCGGCCGGCGTGCGCACCCAGGCCGCCCTGTCTCCGCTCCTGCCCTGCGATCCGGAGCGCCTCGCGCGCCTCCTCGATCCCGTCGTGGACCGCGTGGTGGTGGACGACTTCTTCCGCGGCGACGGCGCGGCCGGGCGGCGCAGCGACGCCGCGCTCGCGAAGCTCCGCGCCCTCGGCCTCGGCGCCTGGGCCCAGCGCGGCTACGCGGACGCCGCGGTCGAGGTGCTCCGGCGCAGGCTCGGGTCCGAGCGCGTGAAGATCTCGCGCGCGGGGTTCAACGACCTCTCCTTCCTCGCGGGACGCCCGAGCCGGCCTGCCGCGTTCGGGGCCCCCGCCGGAGCCCCGGCGTGAAGCTCGCGGAGCTCGTCACCCCGGCCCTCGTCGTGGACGTGGACGCGCTCGAGCACAACCTCGCGGCGCTGGCGAAGGCGCTCCCCGGCGCCCGGCTGCGCCCCCACGTGAAGGCCCACAAGTGCACCGCCCTGGCCAGGCGCCAGGCGGCGCTCGGCCACCGGAGCTTCACCTGCGCCACCGCGCGCGAGCTGGAGGGCATGGCCGCGGCGGGTCTCGGCGAGGACCTGCTGCTGGCGAACGAGGTGCTCGACGCGCGCCGCCTCGGGCGCCTCGACGCCCGCGTCACGGTTGCGGTGGATTCCGAGGAGACGGTGGGAGCCGCGGCCGAGGGCGGCGTGCGCGAGGTGGTCGTGGACGTGAACGTCGGCCTGCCGCGCTGCGGCTGCGCGCCCGAGGCGGCGGGGCGCATCGCGGACCTGGCCCGGGGGCGCGGGCTCCGGGTGCGCGGGGTGATGGGCTACGAGGGCCACTGCATGATCGTGCCCGATCGCGAGAAGCGCCGGCTCGCGACGGCGGAGGCGATGGAGAAGCTGCTCCGCGCGCACGAGGCGGTGGGGGGCGAGGTCGTCTCCGCGGGAGGAACAGGGACGTGGGACCTGAACGAGCTCGCGACGGAGATCCAGGCCGGCTCCTACGCCCTCATGGACACGGCCTACGCGAAGCTCGAGCTTCCGTTCGAGCGCGCCCTGTTCGTGCAGGCGACGGTGATCTCGGTCTCGGAGGCGTACGCGGTCGCGGACTGCGGCCTCAAGTCCCTGGGCATGGACCACGGCAACCCCGCGGTCGACGGCGCGGCAGTCTGGTTCTGCTCGGACGAGCACCTGACCTTCGCTCCGCAGCGGAAGCTCCGCGTGGGCGAGCGGATCCGCGTGTGGCCGGCCCACGTGGATCCGACGGTGGCGTACCACGAGCGGATGCACCTCGCGCGGGGCGAGGACGTGGTGGAGACGTGGCCCGTGGACCTGCGCGGGTGGTGAGCTCGTCCCCGCCTCGCGCGTCGGGTCCCGGCTCGCTAGTGATGCGATCCGATCGGATCCACGAACGTGTAGCGCGCCGGCCGCATCACGAAGAAGTCGATCGGCTTGCCCACCTGGCTCGGCTGGATGATCAGCGTCATGAGCGTCGCCGGCACCGCGAGCACGGCGCCCACGGCCGTGGCGACGAGACCCATCGGGCGCAGGATCACCATGTCCATGCCGATCGAGGCGGGCTCGTACTGGATCTCTCCCACCTGACGGGCGGCGAAGGCGGGCGACGCGTGGGCCGCGAGCAGTGCGGCGGCCACGAAGGCGACGAGGGGACGGCGCAGAGCGCGCATGACTCTTCCTCCGGAGCTGAACCTCTCCCCCCATCGGCCGGCCCGGGGCGGGACTGAAGCCAGTTCAGTTCGCTCCGCTCGCCTGCGGCTCGCTGCGCAGCCGTGCTCGAGGCTTCGGCGGGAAGCGGAGGGGGTTCGGTGTTCCGGCCACCCCCCGCGCGGGTCCAGCTCTCACCAGCACGGCCTTGCCCGCCTCCGGCGCTATCCTCGCGGGTCCATGCGGCGCGTCGTCCTAGGGCTGGTGTTTCTGACGGTGATCCTCGGGGTGGTCCTCGGGCTCCACCGCTACCTGGTCGAGCGCCTGGTCTTCGACGCGGGCCTCGAAGGCGTGGCGCGGACCGTGGCGGCCGGAGCGATCGCCGCCCTGGGGGGTCTGCTCGTCGTCTTCCCCGTCGCCGAGCGCTGGCTCGGCGCCGCTCGGGTGCGCTGGCTCGCCTGGCCGGCGTCGATCTGGATGGGCTTCGCGTTCCTCCTCGTCGTCCTCTTCGGCGCGACGGACCTCGCCCTCTGGCTGGCCGGAGGGGTGGCGGCTGCGGCCGGTCTCGAGGCCGAGACGCTGCCCGGTGGGCCGTCCCCCGCCCGCGCGCTCGGGGTCCTCGCCGCGGGTGGGCTCCTCGCCGCCGGGGCGCTGCGCTCGGGCCTGCGGCCCCCGGCCGTCCGTCGCGTGGAGGTCGAGCTGCGCCGCTGGCCGCGCGCGCTCGACGGCCTGCGCATCGTCCAGATCTCCGACGTCCACCTGGGCGCGCTCCTCGGCCGCGGCTTCGCCGCCTCCCTCGCACGCCGCGTGAACGCGCTGCGCCCCGACCTCGTGGCCGTGACCGGCGACCTCGTGGACGGGAGCGTCCATCACCTGGCGGACGACGTGGCGCCGCTGCGCGAGCTCCGCGCGCGCCTCGGCGTCTATTTCGTCACGGGCAACCACGATCACTACTCCGGCGCCGACGGGTGGGTCGCGATGGCGCGCTCGCTCGGCATGCGCGTGCTGCGCAACGAGCGCGTCGCGATCGAGGACCGCGGCGCCGCCTTCGACCTCGCGGGCGTCGAGGACCACCACGCGCGGCTCGTGAGCGACACCCACGTCGAGGACCTGCCCGCGGCCCTCGACGGTCGCGACCCCGCGCGTCCCGTGATCCTGCTGGCGCACGATCCCTCGACCTTCAAGCAGGCTTCGCGCTGCGGGGTGGACCTCCAGCTCTCCGGGCACACCCACGGCGGGCAGATCTTCCCGTTCGGGCTCCTGGTGCGCCTCGTGATCCCGTTCGTCGCGGGCCTCTACGAGCGCGACGGATCGCTGCTCTACGTGAGTCGCGGCACCGGCTTCTGGGGCCCGCCCATGCGGCTCTTCGCGCCGGCGGAGATCACCGAGCTCGTGCTGCGCGCCCCCAGCGCCGACGGCGGCCCCCGCCCGTGAAGCTGGAGTCCCTCCTCCTCGAGCGCACGCCGCCCGTGGCGACGGTGTGGCTGAACCGTCCCGAGCGGCGCAACGCGCTCGACGCCACCGCGCTCCGCGAGATCGCGGAGGCCTTCGAGGGGCTCTGCACCGACTTCGAGATCAAGGTCGTGGTGCTCGGCGGGCGCGGGCCCTCGTTCTGCGCCGGCGCCGACCGGCGCGATCCCCCCGGCACCCCGCGCGACGGCGCGGGCGTGCGCGAGCGGCGCTTCGCGTCGCAGATCGGGCTGCGCGCCGTCCAGGCGATCGAGGCGTGCGAGGCGGTCACGATCGCGCGCGTGCACGGTCACGCCATCGGAGGCGGGCTCGTCCTCGCCCTGGCCTGCGACCTGCGCGTGGCCGCGCGGGGGACGCTGCTCCAGATCCCCGAGGTGGACCTCGGCATCCCGCTCTCCTGGGGCGCGGTGCCGCGTCTCATCGCCGAGGTGGGGGCCCTGCGCGCCCGCGAGCTCGTGCTGCTCTGCGAGCGCTTCGACGCCGAGCGGGGCGAGGCGCTCGGCCTGCTCAACCGCGTCGTCGCCGCGGAGGAGCTCGACGCGACCGTGGCGTCCCTCGCGGCGCGGCTCGCCGCGAAGCCCGAGGCCGCGCTGCACATGACGAAGTCGCAGTTCCGCGCGTACGCCGCGCGCGTTCCCCTCGGCGACTTCACGCAGGCGGACGGAGACCTGCTGCGCGAGGCGGCGCGCGGCGGCGTCGCGCGCGCGAGCTTCCGCCGGGAGGGCTGAGCCGTGCCGTCGCGCCGCACCGCGATCCAACTCTCCGACGCCGAGGTGCGCGAGCTCCTCGAGAACGGCAAGACGATCGTGATCTGCAGCAGCGGCCGCGACGGCGTCCCCCATCCGATGCCCATGTGGTACGGGCTCGACCCCGACGGCAGCGTCGTGATGACGACCTTCGCGAGGAGCCAGAAGGTCAAGAATCTGGAGCGCGACCCGCGCGTCGCGCTCCTCCTCGAGGACGGCGAGAGCTACGCCGAGCTGCGGGGCGTCGTCGTGTACGGCCGCGCCGAGCTCGAGCGCGATGTGGAGCGCGTGCTCGACACCCTCGCGCGCGTGAGCGCCCGCTACCAGGCGGGCGCCGGAGCCGATCCGAAGGCGTTGCGCGCGGCGCTACGCAGCCAGGCCGCCAAGCGCGTGGCGCTGCGGGTGCGGCCCGAGCGCGTGGTCTCCTGGGATCACCGCAAGCTCGGGGGCGCGTACTGAGGGGGGACACGAGGGCGCACCTCGTGGTGGGGGAGGGGCTCACGGTTCCGCTCCGCGAGCTCCGCTTCGAGTTCGCCCGCGCCTCGGGCCCCGGCGGCCAGAACGTGAACAAGCGCTCGACGCGCGCGACGCTGCGCTTCTCCGCTTCGAGCTCGCCGAGCCTCCCGGCGGACGTGCGCGCGCGGCTCCTCGCGATGGCCGGGCGCCGCCTCGTCGCCGGCAGCGAGATCGTGATCTCGAGCCAGCGCTTCCGCGACCAGGGGCGCAACGTGGCCGACTGTCTGGAGAAGCTCCGCGCCCTGCTGCACGAAGCCGCCCTGCCGCCCCGACCCCGGCGTCCCACGCGGCCCACCCGGGCGGCCGGGGAGCGCCGAGTCCGTGACAAGCGCCTGCGCTCCGAGGCGAAGCGGCGTCGCAG
>DASRUS010000073.1:0-3040 GCA_035687825.1 Myxococcota bacterium
GGCGCGGGGGGATCATGGATCGCGAGGTCGGAGCCGGGAGGGCACTCCTCGTCGCCGCGCTGGTGGCGGGCGGCCTGGCGGCGCGCGCGGCGGGCGGCGAGGGGGAGCTCGGTCCCCGCATGCAGCGGATCTTCGAGAGCGTGCGCGCGGTCCTGCCCCTGGCGGTGGACCCGGAGGAGCTCGGCGCCGAGCGCCACCGCGGGCGCGTGCACCCGGCGCTCCAGGCGCTCGTGCGCCAGAGCGAGCTGCTCGCCTCGCACACGCGGAGCCGCGATCCCGGCTTCGGCTTCGTGGCGGGCTTCCTCGCGAACGACGCGGCCGAGATCCTGCGGAGCTACGAGGCGCAACGCTTCGAGGAGGCGGCCTTCCTCGTGCGCCAGACGACCGAGTCGTGCATCGCGTGCCACACGCGGCTCCCGAGCCCCGGCGACTTCCCGCTCGCCGAGGACTTCATGGCCGAGACGAAGCTCGCCGGGCTCCCGCCCGAGCAGCGCGCCGCGCTCCAGACCGCGACGCGCCGCTTCGACGACGCCCTGGCGACCTACGAGGCGCTCTTCGCCTCGCCGACGCTGCACCCCGCGCGGATGCTCGGCGACCTCACGGACTACCTGGTGCTCTGCGTTCGCGTGAAGGGAGACTTCGAGCGGCCGCGGCCGGTCCTGCGGCGGTTCGCCGGCCGCCGGGATCTCTGGCGTCACCTGCGCGTGGACGTGGAGCGCTGGATCGCCGACCTCGAGGCGCTGCGCGGCGTGGACCTCGCGCACCCCGACCTCGCCCGCGCGCGGGCCCTCCTCGACGAGGCGAAGCGCCGCGTGGGCTTCCCCTCCGACCGGGCGGCCCTCGTCCCCTACGTCGTGGCCTCGAGCCTGCTCTACCGTTTCGCCGAGGCCCACGCGGGCGAAGGGGGACGCGACCTCGGCGAGGCGTACTACCTGCTCGGCCTGGTGGAGTCGCGCATCGGGCGCGACTCCTGGCTGTCGCCGTCGGCGGTCTTCCTCGAGAGCGCGATCCGGACCGCTCCCCAGGAGCCCTTCGCCGAGCAGGCCTACGCGCTGCTGGAGGAGGCGGCGATCCTCGGCTGGGCCTCCGAGGACTCGCTCCAGCTCCCGCCCGACATCGACCGCAAGCTCGCGGAGCTCCGCGCGCTCCTCGACACGCCGTGAGGGGGGCGCCGTGACCGAGCGAGGCCGCCGCACGCGCGTGCTGATCCTCGGCGCCGCGGGCCGCGACTTCCACGACTTCAACGTCGTCTTCCGCGACGACCCGACCCACGAGGTGGTGGCGTTCACCGCGACCCAGATCCCCGGCATCGGCCACCGGCGCTATCCCCCCTCGCTCGCGGGTCCGCTCCATCCCGACGGGATCCCCATCGAGGACGAGAGCGAGCTCGAGGCGCTGTGCCGGCGGGAGCGCGTGGATCGGGTGGTCTTCGCCTACAGCGACGTCTCGCACGCGGACGTGATGCACGCGGCCTCGCGCGCCCTCGCCGTCGGTGCGGACTTCGAGCTCCTCGGCCCGAGGCGCACCATGCTGGCCTCGCGGCTGCCCGTCGTCGCGGTCTCGGCGGTGCGCACGGGCTGCGGGAAGTCGCAGACGGCGCGCTGGATCGTGCGTCGGGCGGCCGCGCGGGGCCTGCGCGTGGCGGCGCTGCGCCATCCCATGCCCTACGGCGACCTCGCGCGCCAGCGCGTGCAGCGCTTCGCGACGCGCGACGACCTCGCCCGGGCGCGCTGCACGAACGAGGAGCGCGAGGAGTACGAGCCCTACGTGGCGGCGGGGAGCGTGGTCTTCGCGGGCGTGGACTACGCGGCGATCCTTGCCGAGGTGGAGCGCGAGGCCGAGCTCGTGGTCTGGGACGGCGGCAACAACGACTTCCCGTTCCTGGTCCCGGACCTGCACCTGGCGATCGTGGATGCGCTGCGTCCCGGGCAGGTCGCCACGCACCACCCGGGCGAGACGGTGGCGCGCATGGCGGACGTGGTCGTGGTGAACAAGGTGCAGGAGGCGTCCAGCGCCGACGTGCAGCGCGCGATCGACGCCGTGCGCGCGGTGAACCCCCGCGCGAGGATCGTGCGCGGCGCCTCGCCCGTCGCGCTCGACGACCCCGGGGCGGTGCGCGGGCGCCGGGTGCTCGTCGTGGACGACGGGCCCACGCTCACCCACGGAGGCATGGGCTACGGGGCGGGCTACGTCGCGGCCGTGGCCGCGGGGGCCGCGGAGATCGTGGATCCCCGCGCCTCCGCGCCGCCGGAGATCCAGGCCGTCTTCGCGCGCCACCCGCACCTCGGCCGCGTGCTCCCGGCGCTCGGCTACGACGAGCGCCAGCTCGAGGCCCTGCGCGAGACCATCGACGGCTCGCAGGCGGAGGTCGTGGTCTCGGGGACGCCCATGGACCTCGCCGCGCGCATCGTGCTCGCGAAGCCGGTGGTGCGCGCGCGCTACGAGTTCGCCGAGGCGGACGAGCCGGGCCTCGGCGCGATCGTGGACGCCTTCCTGGCGCAGCGCTTCCCGGGGCGGAGCTGAGCGCGTGCGCCTGGTCGTGGCGCTCGGTGGGAACGCGCTCCTGCGGCGCGGCGAGCGCCCCGAGGCCGACGTGCAGCGCGCCAACGTGCGGCTCGCGGCGCGCGCGATCGCCGACCTCGCGCGCGAGCACGCGGTCGTGGTGACGCACGGCAACGGCCCGCAGGTGGGGCTCCTGGCGCTCCAGTCCGAGGCGCAGCGCGCCGTGGGCGCCTATCCCCTGGACGTGCTCGGCGCCGAGAGCGAGGGGATGATCGGGTATCTGATCGAGCAGGAGATCGCGAACGCGCTCCCGGGGCGCGAGGTGGCGACGCTGCTGACGCAGGTGGAGATCGACCCGCGCGATCCCGCCTTCGCGGATCCGGCGAAGCCGATCGGCCCCGTCTACGGCGAGGCCGAGGCCAGGGCGCTCGGCGCCACGCGGGGCTGGACGGTGGGCCCCGACGGCGCGGGCTTCCGGCGCCTCGTGCCCTCGCCCGAGCCGCGACGCATCCGCGAGCTTCGCACCATCGAGCTCCTG
>DASRUS010000074.1:0-15392 GCA_035687825.1 Myxococcota bacterium
GCACCTGCTCGTCGCGAGCGGCGAGGAGCAGTAGATCTTCGCGGGCGACAACATCCCCATCCCGGTCGCGAGCCGCTCGAGCGCCGCGGGCCAGGGCACGGCGCAGACGGGCGATTCCCAGCCGGGGACCGAGTTCGTGGACCCCCTGACGCTGCGCACCAACATCGAACGGCAGGACGTGGGGGTCCGCCTGCGCGTGAAGCCCACCGTGGGCGTCGAGGGGGGACTGCGGCTCGACCTCGAGATCGAGGCCACGCGCGTCGGCGAGTCCACGCTCGGCGACGTCGAGGAAGTGGGCCCGACGCTCCTCTCGCGCGAGCTCACGAGCCGCCTGCACCTGGCGGACGGCGAGGTGGCGATTCTCGGCGGTCGGGGCGCGCCCTTGCGCAGGCTCGTCGAATCCGGGGTGCCGTTCCTGCAAGACGTCCCGTTCTTCGGCCAGTTCTTCCGCTCCACCGGCGAGGAGCTCGTGCAGTCGCATCTCCTCGTCGCGGTGCAGGCGCGGCTCCTGCGCTCGCCGGACGATCTCGCCCTCGACTCGATCCGCCGCAGGCTCGCCTTCGAGCGCAGCCGCGAGGGGCTGCGCGCGCTCGAAGCCGAGACCGAGGCGCCCTACGCGGTCCTCGTGGCGACGCGGAGCGCACGCAAGCAGGCGGCGGGCCTCGCCGCCGAGCTCCTGGCGGACGGCTGGGCCGCGCGCGTCGTCGAGTGGGAGGCCGGTGGCCTGCCGCGCTTCGACGTCTTCGTCACCGGCTTCGCGCAGTTCCCCGACGCCTGCGCCGCTGCCCGCGTCCTCCTCGAGCGGGGCTTTTCCCCCGAGGTGCTGGCACTCGTCGGCTCGCTCGACGGGTGATGCACCGGGTCGCGAGGTCGCCGCGGCGTCCCCCGAAGGACTAGACTCCTCCTGGACCCCTCGCGGGAGGATGCCCCTTGCCCCGTTACGGCTACGACCGCCTCACCGCCCTCGACCACTCGTTCCTGCTCTTCGAGAAGCCCAACTCCTACATGCACGTGGCTTCGACGCAGATCTTCGAATCCGGGCCCCTGCGCACGCGCGACGGCGGGATCGACGCCGAGGCGATCAAGCGCGCGACCGCGGCCTCGCTGCACCTGATCCCGCGCTACCGGCAGAAGCTCGCGTACGTCCCGCTCGAAGGCCGCCCGGTCTGGATCGACGACGCGCAGTTCAACGTGGACTACCACATCCGCCACACGAGCCTGCCCCGGCCCGGGAGCGTCGAGCAGCTCAAACGCCTCTCCGCGCGCGTCATGCAGCAGCACCTCGATCGCGCGCGCCCGCTCTGGGAGATCTGGATCGTCGAGGGTCTGGAGGGCGATCGCTTCGCGCTGATCTCGAAGGTGCACCACTGCATGGTGGACGGTGTCTCCGGGGTGGACCTGCTGCGGATCCTGTTCAGCGCCTCGCCGGACGCCGAGATCCCCGAGGCGCCGCTCTTCGTGCCGCGCCCGGCGCCCTCGGGCCTCGAGCTGCTGCGCGACGAGGTGCTGCGTCGCGTTGCGCTGCCGCTCGGAGCGATCCGCGATCTCGGCAACCTGGCGCGCGAGGCCCGGGACACGCGCCGGGAGCTCGTCTTCCGCCTGCGCGCCGCAGCGGAGACGCTCGGCGCGACGTTCCAGTCGGCCTCGCCGACGCCGCTGAACCGCGCGATCGGCCCGCACCGCCGCTTCGACTGGTTGTCCATGGATCTGGCCGAGATCAAGGACGTGCGCAAGGCGCTCGGCGGATCGCTGAACGACATCGTGCTCACCGTGGTCACGGGCGCCGTGCGCCGCTTTCTCGAGCGCCGCCAGCGCAACCCGAAGGAGATCGAGTTCCGGGTGCTGGCGCCGGTGAGCGTGCGCGCAAAGGAGGAGGAGGGGGCGCTCGGCAACCGCGTCTCGGCCTGGCTGATCGAGCTTCCCATCGGAGAGCCCGACCCGCGCGTGCAGCTCGAGCGCATCAGCCGCCGCACGGCGGAGCTGAAGGACTCCAAGCAGGCGGTGGGCGCCGAGCTCCTGACGCAGGCCGCGGAGTGGACGCCCTCGACGCTCCTCGCCCTCGGCGCGCGCAACGCGACGCGGCTGCTCCCGTTCAACATGGTGGTGACGAACGTCCCGGGGCCGCAGCTGCCCATGTACCTGCTCGGCGCCAAAATGTTGGAGGTCTACCCGCACGTGCCCCTCGTGGACCAGCTGGGGCTCGGCGTGGCGCTGCTCAGCTACAACGGCAAGCTCGGCTGGGGCTTCAACGCGGACTACGACCTCGTCCCCGACCTCGACACGTTCGTGGAGGCGACGTGCGCCGCGTTCGCGGAGCTGCGCGGGATCGCGGCGGGGCTCGTGACGGCGCCCCGGCGCCCGCCCGAGGCCGAGCCGCGGGCGGGCGCGGGTCCGAAGTCCCCGCGCGTCCGCCGGGCGCGGAAGGCGCCGGCGCGGGCGACCGACGACGCCTCCGGGTAGCCGGAGCGGGAAAAGACAAGCGCCCCGGGACCTTTCGGCCGCCGGGGCGCTCGGTCCGAGATCGGCCCCCCCCTTGGCTTCACTCGGATCTGGGAGACTTTTCGGAGGGGCCGGCTCGGACTTGAGCCCTTTCTGCGCCGGAGGTGCGTCTTCCCGAGCATGCAACGACGGCTCACGGAGGATAATCTCGCCGCCTACCTTCGGGAGCTGGGGCTGCTCCGCCCCGGCGCCCGGCTGGACGTCGAGCCGGCGGGTGACGGCAACATCAACTGGGTCCGCCGCGTGCGCGTGCGCGGGACGGATCGCAGCTTCGTGGTGAAACAGGCCCGTCCCGCCCTGGAGCGGTTCCCGGAGTATCAGGTCCCCACGGAGCGGATCGTCTTCGAGGCGCGCTGGTGCGAGATCGCCCGGGGCCTCGTGCCCGAGCCCGTGTGTCCCGAGGTGCTCCGCTTCGACCCGGCGGAGCGCGTGCTCGTGCTCGAGGATCTCGGTCGCGCCGAGCGGCTCGACGCCGCGCTCGCGCGGGGCGCGGACGTGGCGGCGTGCTTTGCGAGCCTGGGCCGTTGCCTCGGTGCCGTGCACGCGGCGACGACCGATCCCGCCCTCGCCGCGCGCTTCGAGAACGACGCCATGCGCCGGCTGCACGGCGATCACATCTTCCGGCTCCCCCTGCGCGCCAACGACTTCCCCCTCTCGCCGCGGCTGCGGCGGCGCGCCGAAGAGCTCTGGCGCGACGCCGAGCTCGTGCGGATCGCGGACGCGGCGCACGCGCGCTACCTCGAGCCTCGCGGCGCGCTCGTCCACGGCGACGTGCAGGCGGGCAACGTGCTCCTCACCGCGTCGGGGCCGAAGCTCCTCGACGCCGAGATCGCGCACGTGGGCGATCCGGCCTTCGACGTGGGGACCCTCGTCGCCCACGCGCTCCTCCCCGCGGTCGCGCGCGGAAGCGACGCGCGCGCGCTCCCCCTGGTCGAAGCCGCGTGGAGCGCGTATCGCGAGCATGCACCCGGCTCGGTGTCGTTCGCGGAGGTCGCCCGCCACGCCGGGCTCGAGATGCTGCGGCGCACGATCGGGGCGGCGCGGGTCGCGGCGGTCACGGAGGACGCGGCGGGGCTCGCGGTCGTCGACGCGGCGCTGCGCCTCGCGCGCACGCCGCCCGAACGACCCACCCAGCTCGTCGCCTAGGCGCCGGAGCGGCGCGTGCGGTCGTGGGCGCCCGCCCGCTCCAGCTCCGGGCCGTCGTCCGCCCAGCGGATCCGCTGGTAGTCGAAGTGGCCGTCGGCGATCACGTTGAACTTCACGACCTCGAAGTACGGCGAGAGGTCGAAGTCCCGGGGCGTGAGCAGGTTCGGGTGGCGCATGCGGAAGAGACCGGTGTACTCGAAGCCTTCGTACCCGAAGATGCGCTGCAGCCAGCCCGGGCTTTGCTTTGTGCGCGCGTCGAAGCCCCCCGGCGTCTCGAGCGGCGGGACGATCGGGAAGCCGACCTGCTGGAAGAGCCGGCCGATCAGGCTCGAGCAGATCACTTCGGTCGGCGCGCTGCTCCCGAAATGGAGCGCGGCCCGGCGGAAGCGGCGCGGGATGAGGGAGACCGGGAGCAGGTAGCGCGCGAGGTCGAGGACGTTGCGCAGGTCGTAGCGGAGGCCGATGGAGGCCACCGCCTCGTCCATGATGAGCGCGAGATGCTCCGGCCGCAGGCGGTGGGGGCGCACGAGCCGGATGTTGAAGTCGATGTACTTCGAGAGCGGCGAGGCCACGACGCCCTGGGGTAGCGCTTCGAGGAGGAGCGTCCTGGCCTCGTCGCCGTACTGTCGAAGCGCCTGCTCGCCCGCCGCCCCGCCCCGCCGCACGAGCTCGTCGCCCACGTAGAGGGCCGTGTGGGACCAGCAGCTCTGCGTGAGGTAGCGGATCACCGCGGAGACGCGGCTGTCGCCCTCGACGAGGAGCACGTCCCCCTTGCGCACGTGACGCTCGAGCCGGGCGAGGTCGTTCCAGCCGCGCCGCTCGTAGTTCGGGAGCGGCTGCGTCAGGAGCTCGACGAGCTTCTCGGTGAGCCAGCGCCGGAGGTCGGCGCGCCTCCCCGCGCCCGGGGCGATCGCCTTTACAGCCATGCCGGTCTCCGAAAGAATGCGGGCATGCGCGAGAGAGTCCGCCCGCTCGCCGCCGCCGTCCTCTGGATCGCCCTCGGGAGCTGGATCGGAGCGATGGCGCTCTTCGCCGCCGTCGTGACACCCACCATCTTCGGCAACGTCTCCTCTCCGGATCAGGCCGGCCGCCTGGTCGGCCCGATCCTCGCCGCGATCCACCTCTACGGGATCGTGGCGGGCGTCGGGATCGCCGCGCTCGCCCTCGGGCTCGGCCACGGGCTTCGCGTGCCGCTCCTGGCCCTCCTGCTCGCCGGCGCCTGCGCCTACTCCCACTTCGGCGTGAGCGCTGCGATCGCTGAGCTGCGCGACGCCGCCTTCGGCGCCGCTCCGGACCCCCAGGCCCAGGCCCGTTGGGCCGATCTGCACCGCCGCTCGGTCTGGATCTTCGGCGCGGCCGGCCTCGGCGCCATCGCCCTCGCCTTCATGAACGCGTTCGAAGAGGACCGTTCCCGCGGGGCAACGAGGCGAAGCTAGGCTCGGGAGACGCTCCCGGCGCCTGGGGATCTCTCCGCGCGGTCCAATTTTTCATAGCCGTTTGCGGCTGCCTCAGGTATGCTCTTCGCACTGCCCCAGAAAGTCTTTCAGTTTCGATAGGTTACGTCATCGCCGGCGGGAGCGACGAGTCATGAACGTGAGAATCAAGGCGGTGCTGGAGTTCACGGTCGCCGGGAGCGCCCTCGAAGATGCCATGGCCGAATACGACGAGCTCTTCGTCTCGGGTCTCATCCAGGAGATCCTCGACAAGGCCATCGCCTGCGAAGGGATCGAAGTGAAGGTCATCGAGGGTCCCAACACCCTCGAAGAGTACGATCAGGTCCAGGCCGGCGGCTGATCCCGGTCAGATCCCGAACAGCCTCAACTGCTCCGGACTCCCGGCTCCGCGCGGGGGCGCCAGCGGACTCTGCGCCCGCGCGCGCTCGGCCGCGAGGCGCGGGGCCGGCTCGGGACCCGGCCGATAGATGCCCTTGCCGCGCGCGTACTCGAGGATCGCGAGGTAGAAGGCCTTGAAGCGCGGTCCGTGGTTGAAGTGGCGGAGATGGGCGAGCTCGTGGCAGAGCGTGTTCACGAGGCTCGAGTACTTGAGCGGGCGTCGCGACACGGCGTGGTGCAGTCGGATGCGGATCGTTCCGTCGGCGAAGCACACCCCGTAGCGCCGCCTCACGCTGGGGCGCTCCGCCTCCAGCCGCCGGTACGCGAGCCCGAAGCGCCCCGCGAGTCGCTCGGCGTCGCGAGCCAGGCGCTCCATCAGCTCGTGACCGGTCCCCCGCATCGTCGCTCTCGATTCTGCCGCGCGACGTCGCACCGTCAAGGGAGGCGCTGGCGACGTGATATCCTGCGCGCGTGGTCGGTGAGCCCCGTGTCCGAACGCTTCCGCTCTTTCCCCTCGCGCAGGTCGTGCTGTTTCCACGCGCACGCGTGCCGTTGCACGTCTTCGAGCCGCGCTATCGGCAGATGATCGCGGCCGTGCTCGCCGCCGACCGCCGCCTCGGCATGGTGGCGGTTGCGCCGGAGCACACCGAGGAGCTTCCCGGCGATCCGCCCCTCTACTCCGTCGGTTGCGTGGGCGTCGTCACCGAGATCGAGCGCCTCGCCGACGGACGCTACAACCTGGTCCTCTCCGGAACCGAACGATTCCGCGTCCGCAACGAGCTGGCGCGCCCCGACGACCGGCTCTACCGGATCGCGGAGGTGGAGCTCCTCGCCGACGCGTGCGAGCCGAGCGAGGCGAGCCGGATCGCCGCGCTGCGCAGCCGGACCGTCGAGCTCCTCGCGGAGATGCTCGAGCGGCAGAACGCGGCCACAGCGCGGCGGAGCGAGCTCCTGGCCCGGCGCCTCGCGAGCCTCGACGACGCCACCTTCGCCGACGCCCTGTGCCAGACCCTGAGCTTCCCCACGCCCGAGAAGCAGGGTCTGCTCGAGGCGGACGGCGCTGCGGCGCGCCTCGAGAGCCTGATCCAATGCCTCCGCTTCCGCCTCGCGGAGCTCGCGGGGGGGGCCCAGCTCTCCCGGACCCTCCAATGACGATTCCCGCCGGACGAAAGTGGTCGTTTTTCTTCGTTTTGATTCATTTTTCATAGAAATTCCGAGATCGCTCCAGACCCGTGAAGGCCGCTCCGACACCGCGGTGCAGCGCGAGGCCGCGTCTCGAAGTGCGTCCGGAAGGGTGCGGAATTGCTCCCGTCTGCGAGATTGGAACGCCGGTTCTCCGTCGAGAAATCCGGGCCTCACGCGCGTGTAGGGCGTCTGGGTCGATCGCTCGGGGCATCCGTTGCGGTCGCGGCGGGCGACGTGCTCCAATCCGCGCCCGGCATGGGGTGGGAGGCGGGATCTCTCGGAAAAATCTGCTAGACAGTCCGAGAATTCTCCGAGAATCACACAACAAGCATGATCGAAACCCCGATCCTCTGGGACGGCGTTCTGCGCCGTCTGCGCGCCGAGCTGCCGGCGTTCGCCGTGGAGGCGTGGGCGGATCCGCTCGTCGTGGAGTCCGATCCCGAGGGGATCCGCCTGCTCTGCCCGAGCCCCTTCCACCGAGACCGGGTGGCTCGCTACCTCGACCCCATCCGGCGCTGCGTGGAGGCGCAGGCGGGGAGGCCGCTGGGGGTCGTGCTGGCGGTCCGCGAGGCGGCTGCCCTCGATGCGGTCGCGCCTCGTGCGGCGTCCGCGCTGCCGGCGGCGCCGGGAGCGCCTCGGGCCGCCAACCCGGGGCGCGACGAGGGCCCAGCGGCGCCCGAGCCGCCGCGGGCGACTGCTGGCGAGGCCCCGCCCCGGGGCACGGTCGCGGGAAGCCAGCTCCTGCTTCGGCACAGCTTCGAGAACTTCGTCGTGGGGGATTGCAACGCCCTCGCGCGCGAGGCGTCCCTCGCCATCGCGCAGGGGCGCGCCGTCGGGAGCCCGCTCTTCCTGGTCTCCGCGTCCGGCCTCGGCAAGACGCACCTCGCGTGCTCCATCGCGCGCGAGGCGCGGCGCTGCGGCGTGCAGCGCGTCGTGCTCGCCTCGGCCGAGTCCTTCACGAGCCAGCTCGTCGCCTCGATCCAGACGCGCGCCACCGACCGCTTCAAGCGGCGCTTCCGCGAGGGCTGCGAGCTCCTCATCCTCGAAGACGTGCAGTTCCTGGCGGGCAAGGCCGCCACCCAGCTCGAGTTCTTCCACACGCTCGAGCACCTGCGCGCCGCGGGCCGCGCCGTCGTGGTGACGGGAGATCGCCTGCCCCTCGCCATCACCGGGCTCGCGCCCCGCGTGGCTTCGATCCTCGGGAGCGGGGTCGTGGCGGAGATCGAGGCCCCGGACGCGCAGGTGCGCCGCGCGATCCTGCGCAGCAAGGCTGCGGCCGGCGGCGTGCACCTTCCCGCGCCGTGCCTCGCTCTCCTGGTCGAGACCGTGCGCGGCTCGGTGCGCGACCTCGAGGGCGTGCTCACCCAGCTCGTGGCGAGCTCGGTGCTCCTGCACCGCCCCGTCGATCTCGAGCTCACGGAGCTCGCGCTCCGCAAGGTCGAGCCGCGCGCGCTGGGTCGCGCCCTCTCCCCGGAGGAGGTGGTGAAGGTCGTCGCCGCCTTCTTCCAGACCACGCCCGAGGCGCTCGCGCAGCGCTCGCGGCGCCGCGACCTCGCGCAGACGCGCAAGCTCGCGATGTATCTCGCGCACCGCTACACGGACGCGTCCCTCGCGGCGATCGGGCACTCCCTGGGGCGGCGGCACTCCTCGGTGCGCAACGCGATCGCCTCGATCGAGCGCGCGATCCTGGAGCGCGCTCCGCTGCGCTATCAGGTGGAGCGGCTCACCGAGCGCATCGAAGGGCTGCGCCGCGCCCCGGACCCGAAGCCGCGGCGCTAGGCCGCGTCGTGTGCCGGGCGCGGGGTCGCGGAGCGCCAGCGTCCGGGGCCCGCGAGCTCCGCGCGCCGGTCCGGCTCGAGGGACGGCGGATCGAGCGCGGGGTCGTCGAAGCGGCGGCGGATCGCGTAGCTGGTGGTGCGCTCCACCGGGGCGCGCCCCACCTCGCGGATCAGGCGGCGGATGTCCTCCGCCGGCAGGTTCTCGCCGAAGTCCGAGCCCGACTCCCGGCTGATGGACTCCTCCATGAGCGTGCCGCCGAAGTCGTTGGCGCCCGCCAGGAGACCCGTCTGGGCGAGCTTCGGGCCCATCTTCACCCAGGAGACCTGCACGTTCGTGATCCACGGGCGCAGGAACAGGCGCGCCACCGCCACGAGGCGCAGATCCTCCGGCGCGCTCGAGCCCGGGCGCGCGCCCAGCTGCTGGTAGAGGAGGTTGCGCTCGTGGATGAAACCGAGGGGAACGAACTCGGTGAAGCCACCGGTGTCCTTCTGGAGGTCGCGGAGCAGCGCCAGGTGGTTCGCCACGTGCCACTCGCTCTCGATGTGCCCGTACATGAGCGTCGAGGTGGAGCGCAGGCCGATCGAGTGCGCGGTGCGCACGATCTCGACCCAGCGGTCCTTCGAGAGCTTGCGCGGCGAGAGCACCTGGCGCACGGAGTCGTCGAGGATCTCCGCCGCGGTGCCGGGCATGGTGCCGAGGCCCGCGTCCACGAGCCAGCGCAGGTACTCGGCGAGCGGCATGCGGCTCTTGCGCTGGCCGAAGTCGATCTCCTCGGGCGAGAAGGCGTGGATGTGGAGCTCCGGGAACCCGCCTTTGATCGTCTCGAGGATCTCCCGGTAGTGCGTGTGGTCCTTGCCCGGGTGGATGCCGCCCTGGATGCACACCTCGGTCGCGCCCCGCGCCACGGCGTCCCGGGCCTTGCCGAGCATCACCTCCATGGGGTGGTCGTAGGCGTCGGCGTCGTCCTTGTGACGCGAGAAGCCGCAGAAGCTGCACCCCACGTAACACACGTTGGTGAAGTTCATGTTGCGGTTCACGACGTAGGAGACGTCGTCGCCCTTGTCGGCCTTGCGGGCCACGTCCGCCGCGCGCAGCAGCGCGGCGAGGTCCGCGCCCTGCGCGCGCAGCAGCCGCGCGGCCTCGGCGGTGCCGAGCTCGCGGCCGTCGAGGGCGGCGTCCAGGCTGCGGGCCACCTCGGGATCCACGTCGGAGAGCAGGCGTTCGAGCATCAAGCGGCCTCCTGCGCCGGGAGCGGGCGCGCGCGAGCGAAACCCTCGTCGTCCGCGAAGCGGGGGAGCGCCGCGCGGATGCGGGGATCGAAGAGCTCGGGTCGCCCCGCGACGTCTTCCGGATAGACCGGGAGCCGCTCGCGGAGCGTTTGACCCGCCGCTTCGGTGCGTCGGCGCAGCTCGGTGAGCTTCGGCCACGGCGCTTCGGGGTTGATGAAGTCGATGGTGAGCGGCGAGACGCCACCCCAGTCGTTGAGCCCCGAGCGCGCCAGCAGCTCCAGCACCTCGGGCGCCAGGTTCGGGGGCGCCTGCACGTTCATGCGCGGCCCGAGCACGAGCCGCGCCATGGCCACCCAGGCCGACACGAGCTCGTCGTCCAGCGGCGCCACGCCGCGCATCGGCGTGTCGGGCTTGGGATGGAAGGGCTGGACGATCACCTCCTGGACGTGCCCGTGCTTCGCGGCGAGGTCGCGGATCGCGAAGAGCGTGTCCACGCGCTCTTCGTCGTTCTCGCCGATCCCGAGCAGGATCCCGCTCGTGAAGGGGATCGCGAGCTCGCCCGCCTCCTCGTGCATGCGGATGCGCCGGGCGGGCTCCTTGTCCGGCGCCCAGTAGTGCGCTCCCCCCTTGGCGCGCAGGCGCCGGCTCGTGGTCTCGAGCATGAGACCCATGGACGCGTTCCACGGCCGCAGCCGTTCCAGCTCCCCACGCGTGAGCACGCCCGCATTCGTGTGGGGGAGCATGCCCCCCTCGAACGCGACGCGGCAGGCCTCGACGAGCAGGTCCGTCGTCGAGCCGAAGCCCCGACGCGCGAGCCATTCGCGGTGGCTCTTGTACGCGATCTCCGGCTTGTCGCCGAGGCAGAAGAGCGCCTCGATGGCGCCGGCGCGCACGCCCCCGCGCACGACCTCGGCCACTTCGTCGAGCGTGTAGGTGCGCGCCTCGGGCGAGTCGGGCCTCTTCGCGAAGGTACAGTAGCCGCAGCGGTTGCGGCACAGGTTCGTGAGCGGAATGAAGACGTTGCGGGAGACCGTGACGACGTCGCCCTTGCCGCGCCGCTTGCTCTCGAAGGCGCCCTCGCGGAGCGCGTCGCGCACGCGCGGGTCGCCGAGCGAACGCGCCAGACCGAGCGCGCTCTCGCGCTCGGTCGCGCCGGCCGCGACGGCCTCCCGGATCACGCGCTCGGCGTCGCGCAGCCGGAGGGGCGCGTCGGAGGGGAGGGGACTCACGCTGGACCTTCCATGGGCGCCGGGCCCGATCCCGGACCATACCACCGCGCGTCGGGCCCTGCTCCCCGACGCCGGCGGGCACGGGCGCGAGCTCACGCTCCGTCGTCGATGCCGATCCAGCCGCGCAGCGTCTCGGGGGGCGTGCGGTGCAGGAACTCGCCGGCCGGAAGCCCTTCCGCGTTGCGCTCGCGGATCGCGCGGAACAGGCCCACGAGCAAGGGGATCATCTTCTCCTCCGGGATGCGCGCGTAGAGCGGGTGCGCGAGCCGGGTGTTCTCGCGCGAGCCCCCCACGAGGATCACGTGGTCGTTCTTGCCGTAGCCGTAGATCCCGATCTCGGCGGTGGGCGGGCGCGCGCAGTTGTTCGGACAGCCCGTCATGCGGATCACGGCGTCCACGTCGCCGTAGCCCGCCGCCTCGATGGCGCCCACGTAGCTCGGCAGGATGCGCTCGGCCTCGGTCATGGCGAGGCCGCAGGTGGGTTTGGCGGGGCAGGCCATGGCGTTGCGCCTCACGCGGGAGACGCTCTCGGGGCGCACGACGCCGTGGGCGTCGAGGATCTTCTCCAGGGCGGCGCGGTGGCGCACGTTGCAGAGCAGCACGTCCTGCTGCGGCGTGAAGCGCACGCCGAGACCGAGGCTCGCCACCGCCTCGCGCAACGCCCGGCGCAGCGACCGCCCGATGCGGCCGTTCTCGACGGAGATCCCGTACCAGTGCCCGCCGCCGCGCTGCTCGTGCCAGCCGAGGTGGAGCTGCATCGGGGGCAGCGGCTGCGGCTCCGCCTCCTCGATCTCGAGCTGGAAGCGCGTCTTCAGCTCCGCCTTCACGGCGGCGACGCCGAGCCGGCGGATCGTGTACTTCCAGCGCGCGAGCCGGCGATCGCGGCGCTCGCCGTGCTCCTTCTGGAGGATCGCGATGGCTCGGGCCGCGGGCACCACGGCGTCCCGCCGGACGCGCCCGAGCGGCAGGCCGAGCAGCGCCGCGGTGCTCGGGTTGCCGTGCGTGAGGCCGAGCCCGCCGCCGGACCAGAGGTCGAAGCGCTCGCCGTTGCAGCGACCGCTCTCGAGGACCGGGACCAAGCCGACGTCCTGGGTGAGTACGTCCACGGAGTTGTCGGACGGGTGCGCGATCCCGATCTTGAACTTGCGCGGCAGGTACTGCGCGCCGTAGAGCGGCTCGTCGGAGTTCAGCGGCGCGACCTGGCGCCCCTCGTCGTCGCTCTGGAAGATCTGGAAGTAGGCGGAGCTCTTGGGAGCGAGCTCTTCGGCGATCTCCCGAGCGAGCTCGCGGGCGCGCGGGTCGTGGTGCGGATCGAGCCCGTCGATGGGCGAGGTCATCACGTTGCGGTTCACGTCGCCGCAGGCGCCGAGCGTCGCGTCCTTGCGGTAGCCGCGGTTCAGATGGCGCACGAGCGGCGCCAGGTCCGGGCCGCCGACGTGGTGGAACTGCACGCCCTGGCGCGAGGTCACGCGCAGCGTGCCGTCCGCGAAGCGCTCGCACGCCTCGTCGAGGGCGAGCCACTGCTCGGGCGCGAGCTCGCCTCCGGCGGGGCACTTGATGCGCACCATGAAGATGTATTCGTCGGTCTTGCGGCCGCGCTCGCCGCGCACCTGCTGCTTGTAGATCCCGAAGAACTTCGAGAGCTCCTTGGCCTCGTTCGAGAGGGTGGGCTCCTCGCCGCGGGTGAGGGCGTCGAGCTCCGCGGCGAAGGGGTGCGCCGGCCCCCCCCCGCTCGCGACGAAGAAGAGCCCCCGGCTCGCCGCCTTGATCCGCTCGTTCTTCGAGAGCTCGGCGAGCGCGGAGGTCACGAGCGTCGCCGGAGGCTTCGCGGGCGTCTTGTCGTCGTGCGCGGCCAAGGCGTCTCCCAGGAGGGCGAATAATCCAGACTATCGGACCCAGCTTTCCCTCACCAATTTCCTGGTGTTCCAGTAGGTTTTTTTCGATCCGATTGGAACAGGTCAAGCGCGGCCCGGGGAGCGCCGATCTCCTCTGGGAAGGCCGGGGGCGCATGGCGGAGACGGGCGGTCCGAGGCTGCGTGTGCTCCGCAGCCTGCCGGGTCAGATCAGCGCGCTGGTGCTCCTGGCGAGCCTCGTCGCGTGTCTCGTCGTCACCTTCGTCTCCACCCATGCCCTCTGGGCGTCGCTCCGCGACGCCGGTCTGGTCGGCGGCGGCGAGCTCCTCGGCGCGGTGCTGCGGCGCATGCTGCTCTCGAACCTCGCCGTGGCCGCGGCCGCGAGCCTCGTCGCCTTCGCGGTGGCCGGCTGGCGGGTGCGCCCGCTCGAGCAGTTCGCCCGGGCCGCGGGGTTGGTCGTCGAGCGGCAGCGCGCGGAGATCGAGGCGGCGAACGCGCGTCTGCGCGGTCAGAACGACGAGCTGCAGCGGGTGAACGAGGTGCTGGGCCAGCTCTCCATCACCGACGGGCTCACGAAGCTCCACAACCATCGCTACTTCCAGGACCAGCTCCCGCGCGAGGTGAAGCGCAGCCAGCGCACGGGCGCTCCGCTCGCCCTCGTGCTCTTCGACATCGATGACTTCAAGAAGCTCAACGACTCCCTGGGACACGCCGCCGGCGACGCCGTCCTCGCCCACGTGGCCGACGTGATGCACCGATCGATCCGCGACAGCGACCTCCTCGCGCGCTACGGGGGCGAGGAGTTCGCGCTCCTCGCGCCGCAGACGGACCTCGCGGGGGCCTGCCGGCTCGCGGAGAAGCTGCGGCGCGACGTCGTCGAGCATCCGCCGTCCGTGGTGGGTCCGCAGGGGGCGGTCCGCGTGACCGTGTCCGTGGGCG
The DNA here is from genome assembly GCA_035687825.1 of Myxococcota bacterium. Taxonomy (GTDB): domain Bacteria; phylum Myxococcota_A; class UBA9160; order UBA9160; family DASRUS01; genus DASRUS01. Next base: position 13,692 of record DASRUS010000074.1, read on the forward strand.
TGGCCCAGCTCCGCACGGGAGCACGCCAGCTCTTCGACGACGCGGATCGCGCGCTCTACCGGGCGAAGCAGTCGGGCAAGGATTGCGTGTGCCTGGCGGAGCCCGGGGGCATCGACGCGGGAGGCGGCTCCGCTGGGAGCGAGGCGGGCTAGTTCGTCTCGGCCTCGTAGCGGCCGGCCTCGTTGACCGACGGAGCGTCGAAGCTCGAGCTGACACAGCCGCCCGCCGCATCGTGCAGCTCGAGGCGGAGCACCGTCCCGGAGGCGAGCGGCAGCGCCGGGATCTCGAGGTCCGAGCCCTTCGTGGCGACCTTGAGCGTGCCCTGGCCCTTCTTCTCCCTCACCCTGACCTTGTCGGGGCTCGGCGAGCCGCCCGAGGCCGCTCCGTCCGTGTACAGGCAGAGCAGGTTGCCCTCGTCGGACACGCTGCCCGGGGCGAACCCGCTCGCGCGCCAGCGCAGCCAAGCGCCTTTGCTCTCGTCCCGGATCGCGACCTCGCCCGCCGCGGCGTCGCTGCAGCCGGGGTCCGGGGCGGGCGGGCAGATCAGGAGGGCGTCCCCGCACTCGTACCCGGTGACGGCGCCGCTGTCCTCGGCGCCGTGCGCGCGGTCGTGAGGCACGGAGACGGTGAACCGCGCTTCGCCCGCGTTCTCCGCCTCGTCCGCGACGTGCAGGGAGAGTTCGTACACGCGGCCGTCGCGCGGCCCGGCGCGCTCCGCCCGCACGTCGGCTTCGGTGCAGTCCCGGCTGAACGAGACGTCGTCGGAGGTGTTGCCGTCTCCCTTGCCGTTGTCGGGCTCGTCGCTGGTCGCGCGGGCGAACGCCACGTCGTCCACCGTGAGGTCGCTGCAGTCGTCGCTCACGGATGCGACGAGGTCGGCCACGGCATAGCCGTGGGGCTTGTGGTTCGGCGGCCAGAGCTCGGCGGAATCGGGGCTCAGCACGAGCACGGGTGGCGTCGCGTCGGCGATCACCGTGATCCTCACGTCGTCGCTTGCCGGCCCGTCCGCGACGTCGTCCACGGTGAGCGTGAGGACGTGGTCGCCGGGCGGCAGGTGCACGATCGGCGCCGCCTCGGTCGAGAGGACCGCGAGGGTCGCGTCCGTCCAGAGGTAGGTGAGCGGCAGTTCGTCGGGATCGAACGAGCCGGTCCCGTTCAACGTGACGTCGGTCCCCCCGGGGGGCGCGCAGTCGAGGATCTGGTCGTCGCCGGCGCGGGCGATGGGCGGCGCGGTCTGCGCGGCCGCGCTCCCGGCGACCGAAAGCAGAAGCGAGAGCCGGAGGACGGAGCGTCCGAGCAGCGGCGACACGAGAGCCTCCTTCCGAGCTGAGTGAAGTACGAGTTCCTCTTGTGGGTGCCCACGGATGAACAGCATAGGTCCCCCCGGGAAAGACACCCAGTGAACAGCGGAGAATCGGCGCTCCTCCGGGAGCCGCCCGTGACCACGGTCACCGTGGATCGGGCCGGGAACCCGCCACTGGGGGCGCCGCGCGCGGGACGCGAAGCGCCCGGCTCCGCATCCCGCCGGTCGGGTAGGGGCGCGGCTCGCCGGGCGGCTGGGTGCGCCAGCGGCGGTGGGTCCAGGCCCACTGGTCGGGCGCCTCGCGGATGGCGTCCTCGATGACGCGCGTCATGCGGCGCACGTTCTCGCGCACGGCGCCCTCGGGATCGCCCCCGGCGGGCTCGAGGTCGAGGGCGGGC
>DASRUS010000075.1:0-5729 GCA_035687825.1 Myxococcota bacterium
CCGGCCTGGATCTGCGACTTGGCGTAGGCGCGGCCGAAGTCGGAGTCGATGCCCATCACCTCGCCGGTGCTCTTCATCTCGGGACCGAGCAGCGTATCCACGCCCGGGAACTTGAGGAACGGGAACACGGCCTCCTTCACCGAGAAGTGCCGGGGGTGGATCGACTCGGTGAAGCCGAGCTCTGCCAGATCCTTGCCCACCATGACGAGCGCCGCGAGCTTCGCGAGCGGGCGCCCGATGGCCTTGGAGACGAACGGCACCGTGCGCGACGCGCGCGGGTTCACCTCGATCACGTAGAGCTCGTCCGCCTTCACGGCGTACTGCACGTTCATCAGGCCGCGCACGCCGAGCTCGAGGGCGAGGCGCCGCGTCGCGTCGCCGATCTCCGCGAGGATCTCCTCGGGAAGCGACCAGGGCGGGAGCGAGCAGGCGCTGTCGCCGGAGTGGACGCCCGCCTCCTCGATGTGCTCCATGATGCCGCCGATCACGACGCGCTCGCCGTCCGACACCGCGTCCACGTCCACCTCGATGGCGTCCGCCAGGAAGCGGTCCACGAGCACGGGGTGCTCGGGCGACGCGCGCACCGCGAAGCGCATGTAGCGCTCGAGGGCCTGCTCGTCCCGCACGATCTCCATGGCGCGCCCCCCGAGCACGTAGGACGGACGCACCAGCACCGGGTAGCCGATGCGCGCCGCCACCGCGCGGGCCTGCTCCGTGCTGCGCGCCACGCCGCCCGCCGGACGGCGGAGGTCGAGCTTCTCCAGCATCGCGTCGAAGCGCTCGCGGTCCTCGGCGCGGTCGATGGCGTCCGGGGGCGTGCCGAGGATCGGGACGCCCGCGCGCTCGAGGGGCAGCGCCAGGCGCAGCGGCGTCTGGCCCCCGAACTGCACGATCACGCCCATCGGCTTCTCGCAGGCCACGATCTCGAGGACGTCCTCGAGGGTCAGGGGCTCGAAGTAGAGGCGGTCCGCGGTGTCGTAGTCGGTGGAGACCGTCTCCGGGTTGCAGTTCACCATGATCGTCTCGAAGCCCGCCTCGCGCAGGGCCATGACCGCGTGCACGCAGCAGTAGTCGAACTCGATGCCCTGCCCGATGCGGTTCGGGCCGCCGCCCAGGATCATCACCTTGCGACGCTCCGTCGGCTGGGCCTCGCACTCGTCCTCGTAGGTCGAGTAGAGGTACGGGGTGAAGGCCTCGAACTCCGCGCCGCAGGTGTCCACGCGCTTGTACACGGGGTGCACGCCCGCCTCGGAGCGGAGCGCGCGCACGTCGTCCTCTCCGAGCGACCAGAGGTCCGCCAGGCGTCGGTCGGAGAAGCCCGCCTGCTTCGCCGGGCGCAGCCACGCGCGCCGCTCCTCGCGCGAGGCGGCGCGCAGCGCGTCCTCCAGCCCGACGATCTCCTGGAGGTTGCGCAGGAACCAGGGGTCGATGCACGAGCGGCGCCGGAGCTCCTCCACCGAGACGCCGCGGCGCAGCGCCTCGGCGAGGGCCCACGGGCGCCCGGGCCGCGGGCGCTCGATCTGGCTCCACAGGAACGCGAGCGGGTCCTGGCCCTCGGGGAGCTCCGGCGCCTCGAGGCCCGCGTGGCCGATCTCGAGGGAGCGCAGCGCCTTCTGGAAGCTCTCCTTGAAGGTGCGGCCGATGGCCATCACCTCCCCCACCGACTTCATCTGCGTGCCGAGCAGGTCCTCGGCGCCCGGGAACTTCTCGAACGTGAAGCGGGGGATCTTCGTCACCACGTAGTCGATGCTGGGCTCGAAGCTCGCGGGCGTCTCGCGCGTGATGTCGTTGCGGATCTCGTCGAGCGTGTAGCCCACGGCCAGCTTCGCGGCGATCTTGGCGATGGGGAAGCCGGTCGCCTTGGAGGCGAGCGCCGACGACCGCGAGACGCGGGGGTTCATCTCGATCACCACCATCGCGCCGTCCTCGGGGTTCACGGCGAACTGGATGTTCGACCCGCCCGTGTCGACGCCGATCTCGCGGATGATGGCCGCCGCGGCGTCGCGCATCACCTGGTACTCCTTGTCGGTGAGCGTCTGCGCGGGAGCCACGGTGATGGAGTCGCCCGTGTGGACGCCCATCGGGTCGAAGTTCTCGATGGAGCAGATGACGACGACGTTGTCCGCGCCGTCCCGCATCACCTCGAGCTCGTACTCCTTCCAGCCGAGCACGCTCTCCTCGATCAGGCACTGGTGGCGCGGCGACTGGTCGAGCGCCCACTGCACCAGGGGCTCGAACTCCTCGGGCCGGAACGCGACGCTCCCGCCCGTGCCGCCGAGCGTGAAGCTCGGCCGGATGATCGCCGGGAAGCCGATGTCGCGGACGATGCGCCGCGCGTCCTCCAGCGAGCGGGCGTAGCCCGAGGCCGGCAGCGAGAGGCCGATGCGCTGCATGGCGTGGCGGAAGCGGTCGCGATCCTCCGCCTTGAGGATCGCCTCGAGCTTCGCGCCGATCAGCTCGACCCCGTGGCGCTCGAGGATCCCGCGCTCGGCGAGCTCCACCGCGAGGTTCAGGGCCGTCTGGCCGCCGAGGGTGGGCAGCAGCACGTCCGGCCGCTCGCGCTCGAGGATCTTGTCGAGCGTCTCCACGGTCATGGGCTCGACGTAGGTGCGGTCCGCGAGCTCGGGGTCGGTCATGATCGTGGCGGGGTTCGAGTTGAGCAGCACCACGCGGTAGCCCTCTTCGCGCAGGGCCTTGCACGCCTGGGTGCCGGAGTAGTCGAACTCACAGGCCTGGCCGATCACGATCGGACCCGAGCCGATCACGAGGACGCTCTGGATGTCGGTCCGCTTCGGCATCTAGCGCCCTCGCGCCACGTCGGCGCCGCTCACCGCCTCCCCCGCGACGCAGCGCGCCACGAGCTCGCGGAAGCGGCCGAAGAAGTACGTGACGTCGTGGGGGCCCGGGGAGGCCTCCGGGTGGTACTGCACGGAGAAGAGCGGGCGCTTCGTGTGGGCGAGACCCTCCACCGTGCCGTCGTTCAGGTTCACGTGCGTGATCTCCACGGGCTCGCCGGTGGCCCGGAGCGACTCCGCCTCCACCGCGTAGCCGTGGTTCTCGGCGCAGATGGCGACCTTGCGCGTCGCGAGATCCTGGCCGGGCTGGTTGCCGCCGTGGTGGCCGAACTTGAGCTTGCGGATGCTGCCCCCGAGCGCGAGGCCGAGGATCTGGTGCCCGAGGCAGATGCCGAAGACGGGCAGGCGCTCGGCGAGCGCGCGCACGTTCTCGCGCACCCCCTCCACGGCGCTCGGGTCGCCGGGGCCGTTGGAGAGGAAGACGCACTGCGCACCCATGCGCACCACCTCGTCGGCGCTCGTGCGCGCGGGCACCACGGTCACCTCGAAGCCGTGGTCCACGAGGTTGCGCAGGATGTTGCGCTTGATGCCGTAGTCGTAGGCGACGAGGCGATAGCGCGGCTCGGGCACGGGAGCGCGGGGCAGCTCTCCCGCGACCCCCTGCCAGCGGCCTTCGGTCCACCGGTAGGGCGCCCGGCAGGTCACCTCCGCCACGAGGTCGCGCCCGTCGAGGACCGGCGCGCGGCGCGCCTCCTGCACGAGCTCGCCCGCCTCCTGCCGCGCGGGGTCGGTGCTCACCACGCCGTTCTGGAAGCCGTGGTCGCGGATGCGCCGCACCAGGGCTCGCGTGTCGAGGCCCGCGATGCCCGGCACGCCGTACCGGGCGAGGAACGCGCCGAGCCCCCCGCGCGCGCGCCAGTTGCTCGGCGCCTCGAAGAGCTCCTTCACCACGAAGCCGGAGAGGAAGGGGTGCTGCGACTCGTCGTCCTCGGGGTTCACGCCCACGTTCCCGATCTGCGTGTAGGTCATGACGACGATCTGACCGGCGTAGGAGGGATCCGTGAGGATCTCCTGGTACCCCGTCATGCTCGTGTTGAAGCAGACCTCGCCCGCGCCTACGGCCTCGGCGCCGAAGGCGGTGCCGCGGTAGACGGTGCCGTCGGCGAGCGCCAACGCGGCGGGGCGGGGGGGGCGCGCGTGACTCATGGGGCCAGGACTCCCCGGCCGAGCTGGTAGACGAGGCGCCCTCCGACGAACGTCGCCACGGCGCGTCCGCGAAGCCGGCTGCCCGCCCAGGGCGAGTTGGTGCTCTTGGAGAAACCCTTCATGGGATCGTAGACCCACTCGTGCTCGGGATCGAGCACCACCAGGTCCGCGGTCGAGCCGGCCGCGAGCGTCCCACCCTCCACGCCGAGGATGCGCGCCGGGTTCGTGGAGAGGCGCCGCAGGAGCTCGAGGGGCGCGAGCTCGCGCGCGCGCACCAGGTCGAGCACCACGGCGAAGGCCGTCTCGAGGCCCGTGATGCCGGGCGGCGCCTCCGCGAAGTCCACCTCCTTCTCGTGTACGGCGTGGGGCGCGTGGTCGGTGGCGATCGCGTCGAGGGTCCCGTCCGCGAGCCCCCGCCGGCAGGCCTCCACGTCCGCGCGCGAGCGGAGCGGCGGCGCCATCTTCGTGTTCGTGTCGTAGCCGAGCGCGGCCTCGTCGGTGAGCGTGAGGTGATGGGGCGTCACCTCCGCGGTGACGTGGAGGCCCCGCTCGCGCGCCGCGCGGATCAGGTCCACGGCGGCGGCGGTGGAGACGTGCGCCACGTGGAGGTGCGCGCCCGCGAGCTCCGCCAGGATGAGGTCGCGCGCCACCTGCACGGCCTCCGCGGCCGCGGGGTTCCCGGGCAGGCCGAGGCGCGTGGAGACCGGGCCCTCGTTCACGACGCCCTCCCCCACCAGCGTGCGATCCTCGGCGTGCACGATCACCGGCCGCTTCACGAGGGTTGAGTACTCGAGCACGCGGCGCATGACACCGCTGTCCATGATGGTCTTGCCGTCGTCGCTGAAGGCCACGGCGCCCGAGCGCACCAGGGTGTCGAGCTCGGTCATGACCCGGCCCTCGAGCCCGCGCGTGGCGGCGGCGATGGGGTACACCCGCGCGGGCGAATCGGAGCGCGCGCGCTCCAGGATGTACTCCGTCACCGAGGGGTCGTCGTTCACGGGCTGCGTGTTGGCCATGCACGCCACCGCGCCGAAGCCCCCCGCCACCGCGGCGCGGCCGCCCGAGCCGATGTCCTCCTTGTACTCCTGGCCCGGCTCGCGCAGGTGCGCGTGCAGATCGACGAAGGCGGGGCCCACCCACAGGCCGGCGGCGTCGAGGACCTGGGCGTCCGCCGCGTCGAGGCGCGCCTCCACCGCCACGACCCGGCCGTCCTCCACGAGGACGTCCGCGACGTCGTCGCGCCCGCTGCCGGGGTCGAGCACGCGCCCGCCCCGGATCAGGAAGCGGCTCGGATGGGGGGACATCGCGCTCAGCCCTCGCGGTCCGGCCGCTGCCGGCCCGCGAGCAGGTAGAGGACGGCCATGCGCACGGCGACCCCGTTGCGCACCTGATCCAGGATCACCCCGGGTCGGTGGTCCGCGAGGTCGTGGGACAGCTCCACGCCCCGGTTCACGGGGCCCGGGTGCATCACGATGGCGTCGTCCTTGGCGAAGCGCAGCTTCGCGCGGTCGAGCCCGAAGGTCGCCGCGTACTCGCGGATGCTCGGCACGAACGCCCCGCCGAGCCGCTCGCGCTGGATGCGCAGCACCATCACCACGTCGGCGCCGTCCAGGGCCTCGCGCAGCGACGTGAACGCCTTCACGCCGAGCGTCTCCACCGCCGCGGGGATCATGGTGGGCGGCGCCGCGATGCGAACCTCGGCCCCCATCTTCGAGAAGCCGTAGATGT
>DASRUS010000076.1:0-2806 GCA_035687825.1 Myxococcota bacterium
GTAGACGACGAGCGCCGCGCGCACCTGCCAGAGCGGGAGCTTGCCGCCCTCGTAGGAGGGCAGCAGGAAGCGCACCGGCCGCACGAGCTCGGGGTCGAGACGCAGCAGGCGGTCGCGCTCGCGGCACGACTCACGCACGACGCCGAGCGCTCCCTCCCCGATGTAGCGCAGCCCGCCGTGGATCATCTTCGACGAATGACCCGAGGTGCCCGCGGCGAAATCGTCGCGCTCGACGAGGAACGCGCGGAGGCCGCGGCTCGCCGCGTCGCGCAGCACCGCCGCGCCGGTCACACCGCCGCCGATCACGAGGAGGTCCACGCCCTCGCGCTCCGCGCGCTCGAGGCCGAGCCGGCGCTCGTGGAGCGACCAACTCTTCGCGGCCGGCTTCGCGGCAGGCTTCACGGCAGGCTTCACGGCAGGAGCTTCCCGGGGTTCATGATCCCGCGCGGATCGAGGGCGGACTTGACCGCGCGCAGCGCCGCGATCCCGACGCTCCCCTTCTCCTCCGCGAGCCAGGCGGCGTGATCGATGCCGATCCCGTGGTGATGGGAGAGGGTTCCCCCCGCGTCGAGCACGGCTCGCGTCGCGTCGCGCTTGATGCCGTGCCACTGGGCGAGGGGATCCGCGAGGTCGAGGGGGTAGAGGATCGTGAAGTAGAGGCACGCGCCGTCGGGGTAGCTGTGGGAGAGGTGCGCCATCGCGAGGCCCGCCCCCGCGCGGGCTTCGAGGGCGGCGCACAGCGCCCGCGTGATCGCGGCGTGCCCCGTCTCGACGCGGCTCCAGGCGAGCGCCGTCTCGAGCGTGTCCACGGCCACGCCGTGGTCGAGGAGCCAGTCGCGCAGGTACGGCGTGCGGAAGCGGTCGCGCCGCCAGGAGCGGCCGGGGCTCGCGCCGAGGGGAAGTCCGCCCCGCCGGACGCCGATCGAGCGCACGCGCGCGAGGGCGCGGCGCACCTCGCGGGCATCCCCTTCGGCGGCGGTGAGCAGCAGCGCGCGACCCGCTCCCCAGCCGAGCCCCCCCGCCGCGCCGAGCACCACCGCTGCGGGGTCCACGCGCCGCGCCGGGTCGCGGCGCAGCGTCTCGCCGAGCTCCGTCTCCGCCCCGTCCGCGAGGCGCAGCATCGCCACCGGCACCTCTTCGCGCACCGCCTCGCGCACCGCGGCGACGCCGCTCGCGAAGTCTCGGAACAGCATCCCGCGCTCGCCGCTCGCCGCGGGCAGCGGCTTCACGCGCAACGTCGCCTCCACGATCACCCCGAGCGTCCCCTCGGAGCCGAGCACGAGCGCGTTCAGATCCGGTCCGCTGGCGGAGCGCGGGACCTCGATCGTGCGCAGGACGCCGGTCGGCGTCACGACGCGCACCGACACGAGATGATCTTCGATCGCGCCGTAGCGATTCGAGAACTGGCCCGCGGAGCGCGTCGCGATCCAGCCGCCGAGGGTCGAGTGCTCGAACGACTGGGGGAAGTGGCCGAGCGTGGCGCCGTGCGCGCGCAGTGTCGCCTCGAGGGCGGGGCCGTCGATGCCCGCCTGGAACGTCGCGAGCAGGCTCTGCGCGTCGAAGCGCACGAGCGAATCGAGGCGCGTCGTGTCCAGGGCCAGCACGCCGGCCTGACCCGCCCCGGGCCGGGCTTCGATCCCGCCCACGACGCTCGTCCCCCCGCCGACGGGAACGACCGCGAGCTCGGCGCCTGCGGCGACGCGCAGCAGCGCCGCCACCGACCCCTCGTCGGGCGGATGCGCCACGGCGTCCGGCACGAAGGCGAGCTCGCCGCGCCGCAGCCGCAGCAGATCGGGGAGGCTCCGGCCCAGCGCGTGGGTCACGCGCTCGAGGACGCTCGTGCGCACCGCGTCCTCGCCGCACACCCGGCGCAGCGCGACGAGCGTGGACTCGGAGAGCTTCGGCACGGGGAGGCGGAGATCGTCGAGGGCGATCGGGTCGGGCCCGCGCTCGAGGCGGCGCCCGAGGCGCCGGCCGAGGGCGTCGAGGAGCGCGCGCTCGCGCTCCGGCGAGAAGTGGACCGACTCGCCGAGCCGACCCCAGCCGTTCCAGCGCAGCCGGTCGCGCGCGATCACCGGGGCTCCCCGGCGCCCGACCCGAGCACGCCGGCCGCTTCGAGGCGCGCCGCCTCGCCGAGGATCCGCTCCTCGCTGTACTCGAGCATCTCCTCGACGATGCGCCGGGCGGCCGCCGGGTCCCGGCGCCGGAGCGCCTCCACGAGGCGGGCGTGCGTCGAGAGCGAACGGCGGTGGTCGCGCTGCTCGTTGTAATAGAGCGGCCCGAGCCGGCGCACGAGGCGCGTGAAGAGATTCGTGACGAGCTGGTACATGAGGTTGCCCGTCGCCTCACCGAGGAGCCCGTTCATGGCGATGTCGAGGTCCAGCGCCGCCTTCGGATCCGCGCCCTCGCGCCCCTCGCGCTCGAGCAGGGACCGGGCGCGTTCGAGCTGATCCTCGGTGCAGTGGCGCGCGGCCAGCTCCACCACCTGGAGGGTCACGTGGCGGCGGAACTCCAAGATCTGGGCGAGGAGCGCGCGGGTGAGCGTGTGGCGGTCGCGCAGCAGGGTCTCGACGAGCTGGAGCGCCGACGACTCGCCGAGCTCGCGCACGAAGGTCCCCTGGCCGTGGCGGACCTCGACGAGCTCCAGGAACTCGAGGTGCTTCACGGCCTCGCGGACCGAGGCCCGGTTCACGTGCAGCGCGGCCGCGAGCTCGCGCTCGTTCGGGAGCCGCTCGCCGGCGGGGAAGGCACCCGAGAGGATCCGCGAGCGGAGCTGCTCGAAGACGCCGTCCGCTCGCCGGACCGA
>DASRUS010000077.1:0-10075 GCA_035687825.1 Myxococcota bacterium
TTCCCACGTTCAGCATGAGGGGCACGCGGGGCTTCGGGAGCGTCGCCGGATCGATGGCCTCGAGATCGAACTCGAGCCTCCCCTCGTAGACCCGCCCCTCCTCGGCCTGCGCGCACGAGACGGTGACCGTCCGGCCCGTCGTGAGGCTGCGCGTCGCATCCCCGGTTCCCACCACGCACGGGATCCCGATCTCGCGGGACACGATGGCGGCGTGGCAGGTGCGCCCGCCGTGGTCGGTCACGACGGCGGCGGCCCGGCGCAGGACCGGCTCCCAATCGGGGTCGGTCATCGCCGCCACGAGGACCTCGCCCTCGCGGAAGTCCGAGAGCTCCGCAACCGAGTGCACGACGCGCACCGAGCCCACCGCGATCCTGCTCCCCACGCTCTTGCCGCGCGCGAGGACCTTCCCCTTCCCGTGCATGCGGTAGAGCTCGATCGTCGGCGCGGGGTGCGCGGAGTGGACCGTCTCCGGGCGCGCCTGCACCACGAAGAGCTCGCTCGTGCGCCCGTCCTTCGCCCACTCGATGTCCATGGGCGTGGGCCGTCCGGCGCGGGCGGAGTAGTGGTCCTCGATGGCGATGGACCAGCGGGCGAGCTCGAGGACCTCGTCGTCGGAGAGCACGAGCCGCCGGCGGTCGTGCGCGGGCACGCGCACCTCGCGCACCGCCCGCGTCCCGCCCTCGGCGTAGACGAGCTTGCGCTCCTTCGCGCCGGCCTCGCGCCGCAGCACCGGGCGGAAGCCCGCGCGCGCGGTGGGCTTGTGCACCCAGAACTCGTCGGGATCGACGCGGCCCTGCACCACCGTCTCGCCGAGGCCCCAGGCCCCGGTCACGAGGACCACGTCGCGGAAGCCGGTCTCGGTGTCGAGGGTGAAGATCACGCCCGCCGAGCCGAGATCGCTCCGCACCATCTTCTGGACGCCCACGGAGAGGGCGACCTCGCGGTGGTCGAAGCCGTTCTCGGCGCGGTAGACGATGGCGCGGTCGGTGAAGAGCGAGGCCATGCAGTCGCGCACGGCCGCGAGGAGCGGCGCCCGCCCGCGCACGTTCAGGAAGGTCTCCTGCTGGCCGGCGAAGGAGGCCGTGGGCAGGTCCTCGGCCGTGGCGCTGGAGCGCACGGCGACGTCCGTCTCGCCCTCGCCGTAGCGCCGCGAGAGGTCCGCGTACGCCGCCCCGAGCTGCGCGGCGACCTCGGCCGGGAGCGGAGCTGAGCGCACGAGCTGGCGGATGCGCTGGCCCGCCGCGCCGAGGGCGCCGACGTCGTGCGGGTCGAGGGCGTCGAGCTCGGCGTAGACCTCCTTCTCGATGCCCCCCTCGCGCAGGTGGAGACGAAACGCCTCGGCCGTGACGGCGAAGCCATCGGGCACGCGGATCCCGCGCGGGACGAGCGCGCCGATCATCTCGCCGAGCGAGGCGTTCTTGCCGCCCACCTGGGCGAGCGACTCGAGGGTCACCTCGCGGAAGGGGATGATCCAGCGACGGCCTTCGGTCACGTGAGCGCCTCCCCGGTTCGCTTCCCTCCACGAAAGCACGCCTCGTGCCAGCCCTCGCTCCGTCGGAGGCGTTCGCCCTGGGGCGCCGTGTCGGCGCTGGCGCGATCCGCCCCAGCCGCGGGGCGAAAGGGCCTCCCCGGGCCGTCTGCGAGGCGTCCCGGCCCGGGAACGTCCCTTGCACCGTTCGCTCCGGGAGAGGGGTCCGTCCGATGGAACGCGCCTGCATCGACGGCAACGAGGCGGCGGCGCGCGTCGCCCACAGGCTCGCCGAGGTGATCGCCGTCTACCCGATCACCCCCGCCTCCCCGATGGGCGAGCTCGCGGACACGTGGAGCTCCCAGGGGCGCACGAACCTTTGGGGGATCGTGCCGGAGATCGTCGAGATGCAGAGCGAGGCGGGCGCCGCCGGCGTGCTTCACGGGGCGCTCCAGAAGGGCGCGCTCGTCACGACCTTCACGGCTTCCCAGGGCCTGCTCCTCATGCTGCCGAACCTCTTCAAGATCGCGGGGCAGCTCCTGCCCGGCGTGGTCCACGTGGCGGCGCGCGCGGTGGCGACCCACGCGCTCTCGATCTTCGGCGACCACAGCGACGTCATGGCGGCGCGCACCACGGGCGTGGCGCTCCTCGCGAGCGGGTCCGTGCAGGAGGCTCACGACCTCGCGCTCGTCGCGCACGCCGCGGCGCTGCGCTCGCGGGTGCCCTTCCTGCACTTCTTCGACGGCTTCCGCACCTCCCACGAGATCGACAAGATCGAGCTCCTCTGCGACGACGATCTCCGCGCGCTCGTCGCAGAGGAGTGGATCCTCGCCCACCGCGAGCGGCGCCTCTCGCCGGACCGGCCGGTCCTGCGCGGCTCCGCGCAGAACCCGGACGTGTTCTTCCAGGCGCGCGAGGCCGCGAACCCGTACTACGCGGCGCTCCCGGGGATGGTGGAGGAGGCGTTCGCGGCGCTCGCCGCGCGCACGGGGCGGCGCTACGGGCTCGTGGACTACGTGGGGCACCCCGAGGCCGAGCGCGTGATCGTGCTGATGGGCTCCGGCGCCGGCGCCGCCGAGGAGACGGTGGAGGCGCTCGGCGGGCGGGGCGAGCGCGTCGGCCTCGTGAAGATCCGGCTCTACCGGCCCTTCCCCGTCGAGGCGCTCCTGCGCGCGCTGCCGCCGAGCGCCGCGCGGATCGCCGTCCTCGACCGCACCAAGGAGCCGGGGTCGGTGGGCGAGCCGCTCCACCAGGACGTGGTCGCCACGCTCGCCGAGGCCTCGGCGTCGGGCGCGCTCGCGCGCATGCCCCGTGTCGTCGGCGGACGCTACGGGCTCGCGTCGAAGGAGTTCACGCCCGCCATGGTGAAGGCGATCTTCGACGAGCTCCGCAGCGAAGCGCCGAAGCCGCGCTTCACGGTGGGGATCGTGGACGACGTGAGCCGTACGAGCCTCGCGGTGGATGCAAGCTTCCGTACCGAGCCCCCGGGCGTGCGCGCGGTCTTCTTCGGGCTCGGGAGCGACGGAACCGTGGGCGCCAGCAAGGCCTCGGTCCAGATCATCGGCGAGCACACGGACCTCTTCGCCCAGGGCTACTTCGTCTACGACTCGAAGAAGTCCGGGGCGGTCACGGTCTCGCACCTGCGCTTCGGCCCGCGGCCGATCCGCTCCACGTACCTGATCGACGAGGCCGAATTCGTGGCCTGCCACCACTTCGGCCTGCTCGAGCGTCTCGACGTCCTCGCGCGGGCGAAGCGAGGAGGCACCTTCCTGCTCGCGAGCCCCCACGGCCCGGCCGAGGTCTGGGATCAGCTTCCACTCGAGGTCCAGGAGGTCATCGTCTCGAAAGAGCTCGCGTTCTGGGTCGTGGATGCGGAGCGGGTGGCGCGCGAGGCGGGCCTCGGCGGCCGCATCAACACCGTGATGCAGCCCTGCTTCTTCGCCCTCGCGGAGGTGCTGCCCCGCGAGGCGGCCCTGGCCGCCATCCGGAGATCCATCGAGAAGAGCTACGCGAAGCGCGGGGCGGCCGTGGTGCGGCGCAACCTCGCCGCGCTGGACCGCGCCCTCGAGGCGCTCCACCGGGTGGACGTGCCGCGCGCGGCGACGGCCGGGCGGCGGCGCGCGGCCGTCGTCCCGCCGGGCGCGCCCGACTTCGTGGCGCGGGTGACCGCCCGCCTGCTCGCCGGCGAGGGAGATCTCCTGCCCGTGAGCGCGCTCCCGGTGGACGGGAGCTTCCCCACCGCCACCGCGCGCTTCGAGAAGCGCACCCTCGCCGACGCGATCCCCATCTGGGACCCCTCGCTCTGCATCGACTGCGGCAAGTGCGCGCTCGTCTGCCCCCACGCCGCGATCCGCATGGCGGTGTATCCGCCGGAGGCCCTCGCGGGCGCTCCGCCCGGGTTCCGGACCAAGCCCTTCCGCTCCCGCGAGCTCCCCGGCCTCCAGCTCACCATCCAGGTGGCGCCCGACGACTGCACCGGCTGCGGCGTGTGCGTCGAGGTCTGTCCGGCGCGGAGCAAGACGGAGGCGAAGCACAAGTCGATCGACATGACGCCCGCGCTCGCGCACCGCGACCCCGAGCGGGCGAGCCTCGAGTTCTTCCTCGCGCTTCCCGCCGCGGACCTGACGGCGCTTCCGCCCGGCACGGTGAAGGGCTCGCAGGCGCGCGAGCCCCTCTTCGAGTTCTCCGGCGCCTGCGCCGGCTGCGGCGAGACGCCGTACCTGAAGCTCCTCTCGCAGCTCTTTGGCGACCGCATGCTCGTCGCCAACGCCACGGGCTGCTCCTCCATCTACGGCGGCAACCTTCCCACCACGCCGTGGTCCACCGACCGCGCAGGGCGCGGCCCGGCCTGGGCGAACTCGCTCTTCGAGGACAACGCCGAGTTCGGCTTCGGGATGCTCCTCGCCCAGGAGCGTCAGATCGCCGAGGCGCGGGGGCTCCTCGAGCGCCTCTCGGACGCGGTGGGGGGAGCGCTCGCGCGCGAGATCCTCGACGCCTCGCAGACGGGCGACGCCGCGATCGCGGCGCAGCGCGAGCGCGTCGCGGAGCTCGCGCGCCGGCTCGCCAAGCTGCCCGGCGAGCCCGCCCGCCGCCTGCTCGGCCTGGCGGGCGAGCTCGTGCGCCGCAGCCTCTGGATCGTGGGCGGCGACGGCTGGGCCTACGACATCGGCGCCGGCGGCCTCGACCACGTGCTCGCCTCCGGGCGCAACGTGAACGTCCTCGTGCTCGATACGCAGGTCTACTCCAACACCGGGGGTCAGGCCTCGAAGGCGACGCCGCGCGGCGCGGTGGCGAAGTTCACGGCGGGCGGGAAGTCGATTCCCCGCAAGGACCTCGGCATGAGCGCGAGCGCCTACGGGAACGTCTACGTGGCCCAGGTGGCGCTGGGCGCCGACGACTCCCAGACCGTGAAGGCCTTCCTCGAGGCGGACGCCTGGGCGGGGCCCTCCCTGGTCATCGCCTACAGCACCTGCATCGCCCACGGGATCGACATGACGAAGTCCATGACGCAGCAGCGCAACGCCGTGCGCAGCGGCTTCTGGCCGCTCTGGCGCTTCCATCCCGGCCTGGATCCGCACGAGCACCCCTTCCAGCTCGACTCGCGCGCGCCCTCGATCCCGCTGCGCGACTTCGCGCTCCAGGAGGCCCGCTTCGCGATGCTCGAGCGCACGGACCCCGAGCGCGCGCGCCACCTGCTCGCGCTCGCCCAGTCCGACGCCGACGAGCGCTGGCGGCTCTACGAGCAGCTCGCCCGCGTCGAGCGCACGCTGCCCCACGAGGCCGCGGCCGCGCCGGAGGAATCGGCGTGATCGCCGGGAGGACGCCATGCCGGACCTGAGCACGCGCTATCTGGGCCTGCGGCTGCGCACGCCCCTCGTCGCGTCCTCCTCGCCGCTCACCGCCGACCTGGCCGGATTGCGCCGTCTCGAGGACGCGGGCGTTTCCGCCGTGGTCCTGCCCTCGCTCTTCGAGGAGCAGCTCACGGGCGAGTCGCTGGAGATCGATCGGCTGCTCGAGACGGGGGCCGAGAGCTTCGGCGAGGCGCTCGGCTACTTCCCCTCCCTCGACGACTACAACACCGGCCCCGATCACTACCTCGAACTCGTCCAGAGGGCGAAGCAGGTGCTCGACGTCCCGGTGATCGCGAGCCTGAACGGGACCACGCCGGGGGGTTGGGTCGAGCACGCGAGACTCCTGGAGGAGGCGGGCGCGGACGCCCTCGAGCTCAACCTCTACGCGGTCGCGGCGGACCCCGAGGAGAACGCGTGGACGCTCGAGACGCGCCTGCGCGAGGTGGTCCTCGGCGTCCGCCGGGCGATCGCGATCCCCCTGGCGGTGAAGCTCTCGCCGTTCTTCACCGCCCTCGCCCACACCGCGCGCGAGCTCGTCGCCGCGGGCGCCGACGGCCTCGTGCTCTTCAACCGCTTCTACCAGCCCGACCTCGACCTCGAGACGCTCGAGGTCAAGCCGCGCCTCGTGCTCTCCACGTCCGAGGAGCTGCGCCTGCCCCTGCGCTGGATCGCGATCCTGCGCGGCCGCGTGGAGGCGTCGCTCGCGGCCACGAGCGGAGTGCACACGCGCGACGACGTGCTGAAGGCGCTGCTGGCGGGAGCGGACGTGGCGATGCTGGCGTCGGCCCTCCTCCGCTTCGGACCCGACCACCTGCGTCCCCTGGAGCAGGGGCTCGCCGAGTGGCTGGCGGTGCGCGAGTACGAGTCGGTGGAGCAGCTCAAGGGGAGCCTCTGCCAGGGCTCGGTGACGGATCCCGCCGCCTTCGAGCGCGCGAACTACGCGCGCACGCTCAAGTCCTGGTCGAGCTCCTTCCGCGCCTGACCTCCCGCGGCGCCCGACGCCGCCGGGCCGCGGCCCGGGCGGCGGGCTGGTGCACGTCCAGCCAGTCGGCCACGCGCGGGTAGACCTCGTCCGGGGCGAAGCGCCCGAGCACGAGGTCCACGTGGCTGTACTCGTGGTCGAGCCCGCCCACGTGCCCGGCGACGAAGAAGCTCTTGTCCTCGGAGCCGATGCGCGCCAAGAGCCGCTCCAGGTCCGCCGGCGGCGTGAGCCGGTCGCGGCTCCCGGCGATCACGAACATGGGCAGGCGCACACGCTCGAGCTGGTCCGAGAAGCTGAAGAGGTTGTAGCGGTCACTCATGCGCTTCGTCTCGTACCAGCGCGCGAACTCGATGAGCAGCGAGCGGGGCAGGTCCTCCACGCCGTGGCGCATCATGAAGCGGATCACGCCCAGGTCGAGGTTGTCGGGATGCCAGAACCAGTCGCGCACCAGAGGGGCGAACGACGCTGCGAGCACGCCCGCCAGCGGCGCGCCGAGGTGTGCCAGGAGCTTCGTGGGGATGCGCGCCGGGGCGTAGCGCAGGAGTCGCCGCAGGCGGAGCCAGGGATCGATGGCCTCGTGGCCCACGTCGGTCATGCCGGGCGACGCGAGCGTCACGACCCCCGCGAAGGCGTCCGCCGCCGGCGTCATGAGGCTCGCGTAGGCCACCATCCCGCCGAGGGAGTGTCCCACCCAGAGCACCTGCTCGGCGCCCGTGAGCTGGCGCACGAGGGAGAGCGCCGCGGGCACGTCGTGGTGCACGTAGTCCTCGAAGCTCCAGCGGTAGGGGACCGGCGGGATCCGGAGCAGCCGGCGCGAGCGCCCCGCCCCGCGCAGCTCGAGCACCCAGACGTCGTAGCCCCGCCGCTGGAGGAAGCGGGCGAGGCTCGTGCGGCCGGGGCCGTCCACGTTGTGGCGGTTCGAGCCCATCCCGTGGCACAGGATCACGGGAGCGCCGTGCGCTCCCGCGCGCGGCGGCCGGTGGTAGAGCGTGATCCGCCAGCCGTCCCGGGTGGCCGCGTGATGTCGGGTCGCTTCGTTCATCGCCTCGCTTGGCCTGCCTCTTGCAAAACACATAACCCCGGAGGGACACGGAGTCGAGATGGAACGGATGGCCCGCCCGCTCGCGCTCCCGTCGCGGATGGCGCCGACCGACGCGCTCTTCTGGTACGCCGAGAGCGCGCTCCCGGTGTTCCGGCCCATCATCGGGGGCCTCTACCTCCTCGACCGCCCTCCCTCACCCCGGGTGATCGAGAACGGCCTCGACCGCGCCCTCCACGTGGTGCCCCGCCTGCGCCAGCGCGTCGTGGAGGTCCCGTTCCATCTCGGGCTTCCCGAATGGGTCGAGGATCCCCACTTCGACCGCAAGTACCACCTGCGCCAGCTCTCCCTCCCGGCCCCCGGCACGCAGCGCCAGCTCCTCGACCTCGTGGCCCAGATCCTGGCGACGCCCCTCGACCGCGAACGCCCGCTCTGGGAGGCCCACTGGATCGACGGCGTCGAAGGGACGCGCGCCGCACTCTTCTTCAAGATGCACCACTGCATGGTGGATGGGGTGGGCTCCGTCGCGATCCTGAACGCCCTCACGCAGACGGAACCCCGGACCGAGCTGCCCGAGCGGCCGCCGCGACCCGCGCGGCGCTCCACACCTTCGGGGCCGGCGGAGCGCCTGCTGCGCCTCGCCCTCGACGACGCCCGCGCTGGCGTCCGGCTCGCCCTGGGCGCGGCCTTCGCGCCCCTGCGCCTGGCGATCCGTCCGGCGAAGTCCGCGGCGGAGTTCGCGCGGGCCGCACGCGGCCTGCGCGGCATGCTCGGCGATCTCACCCGGCCCGCCATCCGGGACCCCCTGGCCGCCTCGAGCTCCGGCCTCTCGCGGCGCCTCGACGTGCTGGAGATCCCCCTCGAGCGGCTGCGCGAGATCAAGGCACCCCTCGGCATCACGATCAACGACGTCGTCCTCAGCGTCCTCGCGGGCGCCCTGGGCCGCTACCACCGCGAACGCCGCGTGCGGGTGGAGGCGCTCCACTGCATGGTGCCGATGAACCTGCGCGGGCGCGACGAGCGCGACGCCCTCGGGAATCGCGTGGGCGTGTTCGGGATCGTGCTCCCCGTCGCGGAGAAGAGCGTCGCGCGGCGCCTCGAGCGCATCGTCGCGCAGACGCGCGCCGCGAAGAGCGACCAGCGCGGCGCCGCCGCGCCCCTCTTCGTGCAGGCGGCGACCCTGCTGCCCGGCGCCGCGTTCCGCTGGATCGCGCGGCGGAGCCTCGGCCGCGTGAACGTGGCGTGCACCAACGTCCCCGGCGTGAAGGAGCCGCGCTGGATCGGCGAGGCGAAGGTCGAGGCCATCTTCCCCTTCGCGAGCGTGGTGGAAGGAACGCCGCTCGTGGTGGCGCTCCTCTCCTACGCGGGCGCGATGGACGTCGGCATCGACACGGATCCCGAGGCCATCCCCGACCCGCACCGCATCGCCGAGCTTCTGGCCGAGGGGATCGACGAGCTCGAGAAGTTCGCGAAGCGCGCCGCGCGACGGCGCGGGCCCGGCGGGCCGGGCCACTAGGGGGAGCGCCGCACCAGCCGCGCGAGCTCGCTGCGCAGGAGCTCGCGCGCCTCGTGACCGAGATGGGCGAGCTGCGACCCGAGCTCCTCGAGCGCCGCCTCCCGCGCCTCGCGCAGCCGCCGCCGGCGCGCCGTGCGCTGCGCATCGCGCAGCTCGATGCGCGCCCCCTCGCTCACGTTCCAGAGGTCGCTCACCAGCTCGGCGAGGATGTCGTCGAGGGCGACGATGCCGACGACCCGGCCGTCCTCGACGAGGGGCAGCCGGCGGATGCCGCGCGCGCGCATGATCTCGATCACGCGGGGAAGGCGCTCGTCGGCGGAGGCCGTCGCCACCTCGCCGCTCATCACGTCGCGGGCCCGCGTCTTCTCCGGATCCCGGTCCGCGGCGACGACCCGCCGCACCAGGTCGCGGTCGGTGACGATCCCGAGCGGGCGGTGCGCTGCGTCCGTGACGACCACGCAGCCGACGCTGTGCTCGTCCATCGCGTCCGCGATGTCGAAGACCGTGGCCTCGGGCCCCACCTGGACGACCTCTCGTTCGCAGCGTCGGCAGCCGTTGTGCATCGTCTCATCCTTTCGCCGGGAGGGCGTGGCCGCCCTCCAGATCCGCAGGGAACTGCGCCCGGATCGCCTCGGCCACGCCCGCGAGCTCGCTCGAGGCGAGCTGGAGCACGTCGTCCGCGGCCAGGATCCCGACGAGCCGGCCCGCATCGTCCACCACCGGGATGCGCCGCACGGCGTCCGAGCGCATGCGCCGGATCGCGACCTCCAGCGGTGCAGTCTCGCGCACCCGGCTCACCTCGCCCTGCATCAGCTCGGCGACCGTCGTCGCGTCGGGGTTGCGCCGGCGGCGCAACCCGCGCATCACGAGGTCCCGGTCCGTGAGCATGCCCACGGGCTTGCCCTCCGCATCCACGACGACGAGGCTGCCGACGCCCCGGGCGTCCATGCGCTTTGCCGCCTCGCGGATCGACTCGTCCGGCGTCGCGGTGCAGGGCTCTCGGCGGCAGAAATCACCGACCGGCATGCCTTCCCTCCTCGGCGCGGCGCGCGTGCCGCGCATGGTCCATGGATTCGTCATAGCAAGCGACGTGCCGGACCCTGCCGGGCACGGGTGCGCCCAGGTGCGGCGAAGGCGCCCGATCGCCAGGGGCAGATCGGGGCGGATCGCCCCAGGAGCGGGACGTTCCGCCTCGGTGAACGCGCCTCGAACGTGGCGG
>DASRUS010000078.1:0-10560 GCA_035687825.1 Myxococcota bacterium
GCGAGGATCGTCTCCGCGCGCAGGCGCGAGATCTCCGAGACGAGGCGCGACGCCTTGCCGGGCTGCATGGGCTCGGGCTCCGTCTTCCAGCCCTCCTCGCCCCGCTCGCCCGTGATGACGGTCGCCTCGCTCTGGGCCTCCGCCGCTCCGCGCAGCACGAGCTCGAACTTGTGGGCGTCCACCGCCGAGAACTTCGCCAGGTCCTTGAAGCGGTAGTCCGCGAGCTTGCGCGGGAAGTCCTGGAGCCGCTCCGGGGCGATCTCGTAGAGGACGTCCGTCTCGCCCCCCTGGGCCACGCGGCCCTCGCCCACGAGCCCACCCACCACGAGCTCGAAGCGCTGGGGCTCCACGCCCTCGGCTCCGGCCGCGATGAGCACCACCGCGAACTCGCGCTGATCGACCGCCTCGAGCGCCGCGTCGTCCGGGGCGTCGATGAAGCGGTCCGCGCGCAGGAACGAGAGGTCCGAGAGGAGCGTGTCCACCGTGGAGGCGTCGGCGTCCGCCGCGAGGGGCTCGCGCAGCTTCCAGCCCTCGCCCTCCTTCTCGAGGACGACGCGACCGTCGGGGGGCCAGCTCGCCTCGACGCGCTGGATGGCGCTCCGATCGAAGCGCAGCACGCGCTTCTCGCGCAGATCATCGAGGCTCTTGCGGAAGCCCGACACACGGTACGTCGGGACCGTGTAGACGGGCTTCGCGGCGGCGCCCGTCGCGGCGTAGGTCTGCCCGCCCACGGGCGTGGTCTTCCCGACGCGGAGCTCGTACTCGCCCTCGCCCGCCCGGAAGCGCACGCTGCGGTCCTCGGCGTCGAGGCCGTAGACGGCCGCGGGCTGCGGCTCCTCGATCACGGCCTCGCTCGCGAGCTCGGCCAGGCTCGACGCCATCCCGTCCGCGCTCGCGTCGTCGGCGAGGCGATCGACGGGCGCGACGATGCGCCACTCCTCGCCGCGCTTCTCGAGCCGCACGTCCTTCCCGTCGCTCGTGCGGAACGCGAGGGCCGAGACGGCGTCGGCCTCCACGCCCGGGAAGAGGCGCTTCGCCTGCGCGGCGGCCTCCTCGCGCTCCTCGCCGCCCCGGATCTCGTAGAGCCACACGAAGGCGCCGAGCGCCACGGCTGCGAGCAGCAGGATCGCCGTGCTGCGCGGGTTCATGCGGAGCGGGCTCCTACCGCCCGGGGGCGCGCCGGCGCGACCACCAGGCCCACACGCCCGCGATGGCGATCGCCTCCGGCAGCACGAAGAGCGAGAGGTAGCGGATCGTGCTCAGCTGCTCGTTGGAGAGCTGGAGGCGCGAGGCGCGCGACTGCTGCGGGCGGACCGCGATGGCCTCCACGTCGCCGAGCAGCCAGTTCACCGAGTTCACGAAGAGGTCGCGGTTGCGGTAGGCGTCGATGAGCTGGTTCGTGGCGAAGTCGGAGTCGCCGAAGACGACGAGGCGCGCCTGCTTCTGCTCGGTCTTCGTCTCGGCGACCGGCTCGGGCTTCGCCTCCGCGCCCTCGGGCCCCGCTGCCTCGCCCTCTGCCTTCGGCGCGTCGTCCGCGGTCGCCGCGGCCGGCTTCCCATCGCCGCCCGCGCCCGGGGGCGAGCCCGCCACGGCCACCGTCACCGGGCCCTTCGCGTCCCCGGCGTCGAGCTCCGCGCGCCCCTCGCCGAAGAAGACGTCGAGGCTCGTCTCGCTCCACGACTCGGGGCCCGTCTTCACCAGGTCCACGAAGCTCCCCGCGTCCCCCGTCGGCTTCACGCTGCGCACGACGTGGAACATCGTCACCTCGCGCAGGCCCTCCGTGATCGGGTGGCTCCCGTACTCCCCCGCGAAGGGCGTGGCGGCGCGGCCGAAGAGACCCTGCACGCGGTCCACGACGACGTCCTCTCCGAGCGCGACGCCCCAGCGCCCGAGGTCGTCGTAGAGATCGGTCTTCGCGCGCGGATCCACCAGCACGAGGAGCGCCCCGCCGCGTTCCACGTAGCGCTCCAGCGCCCGGTGCTCCTCGGGCAGGAACGGCCGCGTGGGGCCCGGGATCACCACCACGTCCGCGTCGTCGGGCACCTCGCCTTTCGCCGCCAGCAGCAGCGTCTCGAACACGTAGTTCTCGTTCTTGAGCGCCTCGCCCGCGCGCGCGAAGCCCTCCGGCTCCTCGGCCCCTTCGTCGAGGACGAGCCGCTCGCCGTGGCCCGTCGTGAAGTAGACCTTCTTGGCCCCCGTGCGGGTGAGCCTCACGAGCGCGTTCGTGATCTTCTCCTCGGTGGGCTCGTCCACCTCGACGGACTCGGCGCCGATCGCGATGCGCACGACCCCCTCGGCGAGCTTGCCGGTCCCGACGCCGAGCTTCTCCACCAGGTCGGGGCGCGCGTTGGGGTCGGCGAACTCCACCTTGAAGCGGGGGCTCTCGTAGGCGTAGCGGTCGAGCACCTCGCGTATGCGCGGCGCCTCGAGCGCCGGGTAGAAGGCCACGACCTCCACGTCCTGGTCGAGCTGCGCGAGGACCTTGCGGCTCTGGTCCGAGAGGGAGTGGACCTTGGCCTCGCTCCAGTCGAAGCGCTTCTCGTAGCGCGTGGAGAGGAAGCCGAGCAGGCCCACGATGGCGAGGCTCGCGAGCGTGCCGACGAGAGCGCTCGTCCCGTACCGGCTCGCGCGGCGCGCCTCGCCCGACGCCAGCCGGTCGCGCAGGCGGTCGAAGCCCGAGAGGATCCAGAGCACCAGGAAGAAGCCGCCGCCGACGAAGTTCCCGAAGATCCAGGCGAAGGTCCCGATGGGCGCGCCCATCACGAGCAGCGCCACCGAGACCAGGCCGAACAGGATCCCCACCGCCCCGAGCGCGCCGAAGAGCGACGACCACTGCTTCATTTCAGCGCCACCTCACCGACTCCACCACCGCCTTCGTGAGGATCAGGAAGGAGGCGATGATGACGCCGAAGTACGCCACGTCCCGGGTCGAGACCAGGCCCTTCACGAGCTGCTCGAAGTGATCCGCGCTGGAGAGGTAGCGGAGCGCGCTCGTGGTCCAGCCGCCGAGCGCCCCGAGCACGCCCCCGCCGAGCGAGCCTCCGTCCGCCGCCCCGAGATCGGCCAGGAAGGAGAGCATCCAGAGCACCATGAGGAGCACGAAGCTCACGAAGAACGCGATCGCCTGGCTGCGCGTGAGGGAGGAGGCGAAGAGCCCGATGGCGACGTACGCCCAGCCCACGAGCAGCAGGGCCAGCAGCCCCGCCCCGGTCTTGCCCGGCTCGGGGTCGCCGTACAGGAAGAGGAGCCCGGCGTAGAGCCCCACGAGCGCGACGAGGAGCGCCACGAACAGGGCCCCCGCCACGAACTTCCCGAGCACGAGCTCCCAGATCGTGATGGGGCTCGTGAGCAGGAGCTCCTCGGTGCCGTTCGCCTTCTCCGCGGCGAGCAGCCCCATGGTGATGCCGGGCACGATGAAGAGCAGGATCACCGCCATCACGCCGAAGAAGTACTGGAGCACCTGGTCGTTCAGGTTCCACTCCCGGAGCTGCTCGAACATCTGGAACTGCTGGAGGCGGATCAGCTGCTCCTGGAACACGAGGAGCTGGGTCAGGAAGAAGAAGCCCGCCAGGATCGCGAAGAGCGTGAGGAAGGCGTACGCCACGGGCGACGCGAAGAGCGAGCGGAGCTCGCGGCCGGCGATGGCGGGAACGCGCCTCACGCGCCGGCCTCCGCGACGGCCGATGCCTCGTCGGGCTCGCGCATGGTGACCCGCGTGAAGAGCTCCTCGAGGCGCGCGCCGCCGCGCGTCAGCTCCGCGAGCGGCGCGTCCACGCGCTTGCGCCCGTTGTGGATCAGGATCACGCGGCGGCAGATCGCCTCCACCTCGGCGAGCATGTGCGTGGAGAGGATGATCGTGTGCTGCGTGCCGCCCTCCTTCGGCGCGGCGAGCTCGGCCAGGAGCCCGCGGATCTCGCGGATCTGCACGGGATCGAGGCCGATGGTGGGCTCGTCGAGGATCAGCACGGGCGGATCGTGCACGATGGCCTGGGCGATGCCCACCCGCTGGCGGTAGCCCTTCGAGAGGGCGCCGATCACGCGGCGGGGCACGTGGCTGAGCCCGCAGCGCACGAGCGCCCGCTCCACCGCGCCGCTCCGCTCGCGGCGCGGCACGCCCTTGAGCGTCGCCACGTACCGGAGGTAGCCCTCCACGTCCATCTCGGGGTAGAGCGGCGGCGATTCGGGCAGGTAGCCGATGGCGCGCCGCGCGGCGAGCGGATCCCGGAACAGGTCGTGACCCGCGATGCGCGCGGTGCCGTCCGTGGGCGGCAGGAAGCCCGTGAGGATCCGCATCATGGTGGTCTTGCCGGCGCCGTTGGGGCCGAGGAACCCCACCACCTCGCCCTGCTCCACGCTGAACGAGACGTCGTCCAGCGCGAGCAGGTCGCCGTAGCGCTTGCTGATCCGCTCGGCCTCGATCATCGCGCGCCCCCGTTCGCGGCGAGCCCGCGCAGGCAGATCTCCACCACGGTGCGCGCCACCTCCAGGTAGAACTCCCGCGCGTCGGCCTCGGGCTCGTCGCGCCGGATCACGCGGAGCACCAGGCTCGTGATCACGAGCTCGAGCGCGCCGATGAAGACGTAGCACGCCACGTCGGGGTCGAGGTCGCGGCGCAGCTCGCCCGCCTCCTGGCCCGAGCGCAGGATCTTCGCCACGAGCTGGAAGAAGCGTCCCACCGCCCGGATCTGCTCGGGGTCGGTCACGCGCGACGAGCGCTGGATCTCGAGCACGAGCACCTTCACCCAGGCCGGGCGCAGGCGGTAGGCGTTCAGGATCAGCGCGGCCACGGAGACGAGCTTGTCCTCCGCGGTCGTCTTCGAGGTGGCGATCGCCTCCACCGCCTCGAGGAAACCGCCCCAGCGCTCCTCGAAGATCGTGTGGAGGATCTCCTCCTTGTTGCGGAAATAGTGGTAGACGAGCCCGTAGGCGATGCCCGCCTCGCGCGCGATGTCGGAGACGCGCGAGCCGTGATAGCCGCGCTGCGCGAACACCTGGATCGCCGCGTCGAGGATGACCTCGCGCTTGTCGCGCCGCGGGCCCGCGCCGGGCGCGATCTCGTCGGGACGCGATTCCTTGGACACGGCGGCGCGACGCATGGTTGCGTGGATCGGGCTCCCCTGTGCCTTGCGAGGGGCGGAGTATAGGAACGGCGCTCGCGCGCCGTCAACGGGCCGGATACCCTCCGCGCGTTGCGGGTGGCTCTCACGATCGAGCGCTTCGAGCCGGACGGCGGCGCGGAGAACGTCGCGTGGACGCTCGCGCACCGGCTCGCCGCGGGCGGCGACGAGGTCGTGGTGGTGGCCCGGCGCGCGGACCCGCACGCCCGGGTGCCGGTGCGCCTCGTGCGGGTCTCCGCCGCGTGGCAGCCCGCGCGCGTGCTGGCCTTCTCACGGGCCGCGGCCGGGGCGGCCCCCCGCGGCGCCTTCGACGTGGTGCACGGCTTCTCGCGCACTCGACACCAGGACGTGTATCGCGCCGGGGGCGGCTGCCACGCCGACTACATGGAGCGCAGCTACTCGCGCGTCGGGGCGTGGCTGCGCCGTGGGAGCCCCCGGCACGCCGTGCTGCTGCGCCTCGAGGCGCAGGTGTTCGCCGACTCGAGCCAGCTCGTCCAGTGCAACTCCTGCCTGGTCCGCGACGCGATCGCCCGCCGCCACGGCGTCCCCGCCGGGCGGCTGGCCGTGATTCCGAACCCCGTGGACGCCGAGCGGTTCCATCCGGGGCGCCGCCCGACCGACGGCGCCCGCCTGCGGCGGGAGCTGGGGCCTCCCGGCCCCGTCTGGCTGTTCGTGGGATCGGGCTTCCGGCGCAAGGGGCTCGACACGGCGCTCCGCGCCCTGGCCCAGGCCGGGGCGCCCGACGCGGAGCTGTGGGTGGCGGGCCGCGACGACCCCGGACCCTGGCGGTCCCTCGCGCGCCGGCTCGGCCTCGAGCCGCGCGTGCGTTTCCTCGGGGCTCGGGGAGACCTCGAGACGGTCTACGCCGCGGCGGACGCGTTCCTGCTCCCCACCCGCTACGACGCCTTCGCGAACGCGTGCCTCGAGGCCGCCGCGGCGGGCCTCCCCGTGGTGACGAGCGGCGCGAACGGCGCCGCCGAGGTGCTCGGCGCCGGCGGCCTCGTGGTCGAGGATCCGGAGGACGCGGGCGGCTTCGCGAAGGCGCTCGACGCGCTCGCCGGCGAGGCGGAGCGCCGCCGCGTGGGCGGCGAGGCGCGCCGCGCCGCCGAGGCCCACGGCTGGGACGCCCACGTGGACGCGGTGCGTTCCTTGTACGCGCGGGTCGCGCGGTGAGCCGCGTCGCCTGGCGGGCGGGCGATCCGCGCGTGTACGCCGCGGTGGAGTCCGCCCTCGCGGGCGCGGCGCCGCACGCTGCGCTGCGCGTGCTGCACGACAACCCGCGCCGCCGGCTGCTCCGCGTGGAGTCCGACCGCGGAGCGCTCCTCGCGAAGCACTTCAAGACCGCGAGCGGCCGGCACGCGGCGCGCGAGCGCGTGAAGCGCTGGCTCGGCCGGAGCCCTGCGTCCCGGGAGTGGCGCCACCTGGTCCATGCCCGCGCCGCGGGCGCGCCGGTCCCCGAGCCCCTCGCCCTCGGCCGGCTCCCGGAGGGCGACGAGATCCTCGTCACACGCTTCGTCGAGGGCGAGCTCCTCGCCGACGCGCTGCGGGTCGAGGCGCCCGCGCGGCGCGAGCGCCTGCGCGCCGTGGGACGCGCCGTGGCGAAGCTCCACGCCGCGGGCCTGGAGCACCGCGACCTCCACGCGGGCAACGTCCTCGTGGGGAGCGTCGGCGCCACGCTCCTGGACCTCCAGCACGCCCGGCGGCGCCGCGGCGAGGCCGCGCGCGCGCGCGATCTCGGCCAGCTCGACTACTCGCTCTGGCGGCTCGCGAGCGCGTCGGACCGGCTGCGCCTGGGCTCTGCCGCCCTCGGCCTCGACCGACACCGGACTGCGTCGGGCCGGGAGCGCCTGCGCGCCGTGGCTCGCGCGGCCCGGGCCCGGGCCGACGCCCACGCGCGCAGCCGCACGCGACGCGCGCTCCACGAGGGCCGCCTCCACGCGCGCGCGCGCGTGGACGACTTCAAAGGCCTGCGCCTGCGCGACCTCGACGCGTGCGACCTCGAGGCCGCGCTCGCCGCCCACCGCGAAGCGCTGGGCGCGGCGCTGCTCGAGGCCGACGCCCGCTCGCGCGTGAGCGCGGTCCGCGCCGGCGAGCGCGCCGCGATCGTGAAGGAGTACCCCGCGCGCGGTCTCGCGCGCGCGATCGCGGACGCCGTGCGCGGCTCGCCCGCGCGGCGCGGCTGGCGCGCCGGGCACGGCCTGCTCGCCCGGGGCATCGGCGCGGCGCGGCCGCTCGCGTACCTCGAGCGGCGCGTGCTGGGCGTCCCCGTGCGCTCGTTCTTCGTGATGGAGGACGTGCGCCCGGCGCCGGACGCCCTCGCCGCGGTGCACGAGAAGCCGGCGGACGCGCTCGACGCGCTGGTCCGGCTGGTCGTGGCGCTGCACCGGCGCGGCGTCGATCACGGGGATCTCAAGGCGACGAACGTCTTCCTGCGCGGCGGCCCGCGCGGTCTGGATCCCCTGCTCGTGGACCTCGAGGGCGTGCGTTTCCGCCGCGCGCTCGGCGAGGCGCGCCGCGTGCAGGCGCTCGCCGAGCTCAACGCCTCGCTGCCCGACGTGTTCCCCGCCGAGCTCCGCCGCGCCGCGTTCGCGCGCTACGCGCGCGCGCACCCCTTCGCGGAAGGATCCGCGAGGGCGCTCCGCCGCGTGGTGGAGGCGAGCCTCGCGCGCCGCCACCGCTTCCAGGGAAGGGGCTGCAAGAGCAGCGGGCCCCGGCCTAGCGCCGCACCGTGAGCCACTGGAAGTAGGACGACGAGCCCGGTACGCGCCCGCCGCGCCCCGGCTCGTACTGGACCCGGTCGCCCGCCGAGCAGCTCCCGAGGATCTCCTTGAAGGCCACGATCTTGCGCTCGGGATCCTCGGGGTTCAGGCCGTGGAAGACGAGCTCCACCCGGGGCTTCGAGTCGAGCACGTTCAGGACGAGCGTCGCCAGCGTGAAGACCTTGCCGATGCCTTCGACCGCCTCCACCGAGAAGCGCGGCACGTCCACCTGGCTGAGCTCGAAGGCGTACTCGATGCGCATCGGGGGTCCTCCCGACGCTTCAATTAGTCGAAGCGGCTGCGCGGGGCAACCGCCGAGCGCGCGCCGGCGGGACTACTCGTCGCGCGCGGCGAGGGCGCGCACCCGCTCGAGGAGCTCCTCGCGGCCGAGGATCTGCTTCTCGATGAGGAGCTGCGTCACGGCGCGCAGGATCGTGCGCGTCGGAACGTCCCGCGGCTTTCCGTCGGGGCCGAGCCGGGGCGTGCGCTCGGCCTCGCTCCCCTCGCCGAGCCCCTCGGAGAGGAGATCGACCGGCGGGGCCTCGGACGCCGCCGAAGCCGGCGGCGGCGGGGTCACCGGGGCGGTCGGCTTCCCGGGGCTCGGAGCCGCGGCGCCGCTCTGGAGCAGCGCTCCATTCAGGAGGGGCGCCGTGTCCCCCGAATCGACCGGAGTCTCGGCGAGGGGTGCGCCGCCCGCGCCTCCCCCGTTCTCGATCTCGTAGCTCCGCTCGAGCGTCGCCCAGAGCTGGCTCGGCGGAAGCGTCACGGGCCGCACCTTGAGGCCCGCCCGGAAGCTCACCTCGTCGATGGCCTCGAGATCGCCGGGCTCCTCCATGCCGAGGTAGAGGATCTCGACCCCGCCCTCGCGCTTGGTGAAGAGGGGCAGGCAGCCGTGCCGCTCCGCCAGCTCCCGCGGCACGAGGGCGAGCACCTCGGGATCGATGCGCTTGCCCTCGAGGCGCGCCGCCGGCACGCCCAGCCGGCGCGAGAGCACGCGCACCAGCTCGGGCTCGTCCACGAGGCCGAGGCTCACGAGCGTGCGGGCCAGGCGGTTGCCGAAGCGGTCGCGCTGGGCGAGCGCGAGCTCGAGGTCGGGCGGGTCGATGAGCCCTTCCTGGATCAGGATCTCCCCGAGGCGCGGCGCTCGCGACAAGACTCCCCTCCGGCGATGGACGCGACGTCTGCGCCCGCCCGATCGGCCGTCCGGGCGCGAAACCTTACGCGCCGACCCGAGCGGCGCTTGGGATCCCCTGTGGCCCCCCGGGGGGAGACAGCCGACTCCGCGCCGTTCCGGTCCGCATTGCTTGACTCCCCACCCGGAGCAGCGGACCTTCGGCGACGATGGAGACCACCCCTCGCTTCCATCTCACCTACGTCCTCCTCGCGCTCTTCGGCGTCTTCCTCGTCCACGACCTCTGGGTGGTCACGCGCAAGGTGGCGGAGATTCCGTACAGCGAGTTCGAGCGTCTGCTCGAGGAAGGCAAGGTCGCGGAGGTCGTGGTCTCGCAGGACCGGATCCGCGGCGAGCTCAGCGAGCCCCGCGACGGCAAGACCTCCTTCGTCACGAACCGCGTGGACCCCGAGCTCGCGCGCACGCTCGAGGAGCGCGGCGTCCGGTTCTCCGCGGAGCGCGAGGACCGCTTCCTTCCGACGCTGCTCTCCTGGGTGGTGCCCGTCCTCCTCTTCTTCGGCCTCTGGATGTTCCTCATGCGCCGCATGGCCGGGCGCGACGCGGGGGGCTTCCTCGCCATCGGGCGCAGCAAGGCCAAGGTCTACGTCGAGGCCGACACGAAGGTCACGTTCGCCGACGTGGCGGGCGTCGACGAGGCGAAGCACGAGCTCCAGGAGGTGGTGGCGTTCCTGAAGGACCCGAAGTCCTACGGCCGCCTCGGCGCGCGCATGCCGAAGGGGATCCTCCTCGTGGGACCGCCCGGCACGGGCAAGACGCTCCTGGCGCGCGCGGTGGCGGGCGAGGCGGGCGTACCCTTCTTCTCCATCAGCGGCTCCGAGTTCGTGGAGATCTTCGTGGGCGTGGGCGCGGCGCGCGTGCGCGACCTCTTCGAGCAGGCGCGCGCCAAGGCGCCCTGCATCATCTTCGTGGACGAGCTCGACGCCCTCGGCCGCGCGCGCGGCGCGGGCGGCGCGGGCTTCGGCGGCCACGACGAGAAGGAGCAGACGCTGAACCAGCTCCTGGCCGAGCTCGACGGCTTCGACCCCTCCACCGGGATCGTGCTGCTGGCCGCGACGAACCGGCCCGAGATCCTCGACCCCGCGCTGCTCCGCGCCGGGCGCTTCGACCGCCAGGTGCTCGTGGACCGACCCGACCGGCGCGGGCGCGACGCCATCCTGCGCGTGCACCTGCGCAAGGTGCGGGTCGGCCCGGAGGTTTCGCCCGCGGACGTCGCGGCGCTCACCCCCGGCTTCACCGGCGCCGACCTCGCGAACCTCGTGAACGAGGCGGCGCTCGCCGCGACGCGCCGCCAGGCGGACGAGATCGCCATGCAGGACTTCACGACCGCCATCGAGCGCATCGTGGCCGGCCTCGAGCGCCGCAACCGGCTGCTGATCCCCCGCGAGCGCGAGATCGTGGCGCACCACGAGATGGGCCACGCGCTGGTGGCCGCGTCGCTCCCGGGCACCGACCGCGTGCACAAGATCTCGATCATCCCGCGCGGGATCGGGGC
>DASRUS010000079.1:0-3520 GCA_035687825.1 Myxococcota bacterium
CGCGCCTCGGCCGCCAACCGTCTTGGGTGTCACTTTCGCGGAGCCCGTTGCTGGGTAGCCCTGCTGAAGCACGTGGCGGCCTGCGCTCTACTTCCGCGCCGGCCCCTCGGCCTCTCCCGCCCGCGCAACGTCCGGCGCCGAATCCCCGGATCGGCGCGGGATCAGCCCCGCAGTGGCGCCTTGAGCTCACGGACGAAGCGCGAGGCGGCCTCGATCGCGGCGCGGGGCGAGCCCGCCTCCGAGATCCGGGCCACCAGTGCGCTCCCCACCACCACCCCATCGGCGAAGCGTGCGATCGCGCGGGCGTGCTCGGGCGTGGAGACCCCGAACCCCACGCACACCGGCACGTCCGCGACCGTGCGCACCCGCCGGACGCATTCCTCGAGGTCCGCGGCCAGCTCGGACCGCGCGCCCGTGACGCCGGTGAGCGACACGTAATAGAGGAATCCCCGCGTGCGGCGCGCCAGCAGCGCCGCGCGCTCCGGCCGCGTGGTGGGCGCCGCCAGCAGGATCGCGTCGATGCCCTTCGCCTCCGCCTTCGCGAAGAGCTCCTCCCCTTCCTCCGGCGGGAGGTCCGCCACGATGATCCCGTCCACGCCCGCGTCCGCGAGCGCGGCCACGCACGCGTCCTCGCCCAGCGCGTAGAAGGGATTCGCGTAGCCCATGAGGACGAGGGGGATCTCCGTGCGGGCGCGCAGACCCTGCACGAGCTCGAGGATGCGCCGCAGCGAGGCGCCCCGGGCCAGCGCGTGCTCGCTCGAGCGCTGGATCGTGGGGCCCTCGGCGATGGGGTCCGAGAACGGCACGCCGAGCTCCACGAGATCGGCGCCCGCGTCCTCGAGCGCGAGCACCAGCGACCCGGTGGTCGCGAGGTCCGGGTGGCCCGCGGTCACGAAGGGCACGAGCGCCTTCTCGCCGCGGGCGGCGAGCTCGCGGAAGCGCGCGCCGATGCGAGACATCAGTG
This sequence comes from Myxococcota bacterium, assembly GCA_035687825.1. Taxonomy (GTDB): domain Bacteria; phylum Myxococcota_A; class UBA9160; order UBA9160; family DASRUS01; genus DASRUS01. The sequence goes on from DASRUS010000079.1 coordinate 965, forward strand.
ACCCGCGGCGCCCCGCGCCAGGAGCTCCCGCACCGCGGGGGCGTCCTTGTCGCCGCGCCCGGAGAGGTTCACGAGCACGATCGCGTCCCGGGGTAGCCGGGGGGCGAGCTTGCGCACGTGCGCGATCGCGTGCGCGGACTCGAGCGCGGGGATGATCCCCTCGGTGCGCGACAGCCACACGAACGCGTCGAGCGCCTCCGCATCGGTGGCGGGGACGTACTCGGCGCGTCCCGCGTCGCGGAGAAACGCGTGCTCGGGACCCACGCCGGGGTAGTCGAGACCCGCCGAGATCGAGTGCGCGGGGAAGATCTGCCCGTCGTCGTCGGCGAGCACGAGCGTGCGCTGGCCGTGGAAGATGCCGGGCACGCCCACCGAGAGCGTCGCTCCGTGGCGCGCGCTCGTGAGCCCCTCGCCCCCCGCCTCGACGCCGACCATGCGCACCGCGGCGTCGCCGAGGAACGGGTGGAAGAGGCCCATGGCGTTCGAGCCGCCGCCCACGCACGCCACCAGCACGTCCGGGAGGCGGCCCTCGCGCTCCAGCAGCTGGCGCCGCGCCTCGTCGCCGATCACGCGCTGGAAGTCGCGCACCAGCGTGGGATACGGGTGCGGCCCCATCACCGAGCCGATGCAGTAGTAGGTGGTGCGCACGTTCGTGACCCAGTCGCGCATCGCCTCGTTGATCGCGTCCTTGAGCGTGCGCGAGCCCGAGGTCACCGGGTGCACCTGCGCGCCGAGGAGCTCCATGCGGAAGACGTTGAGCGCCTGGCGCCCCACGTCCTCCTCCCCCATGTAGACCTCGCAGTCGAGCTCGAGCAGCGCGCAGGCGGTGGCCGCGGCCACGCCGTGCTGGCCCGCGCCGGTCTCGGCGATCACGCGGCGCTTGCCCATGTGGCGCGCGAGCAGCACCTGGCCGAGCACGTTGTTGATCTTGTGCGCGCCGGTGTGCGCGAGGTCTTCGCGCTTGAGGAAGACCCGGGCGCCGCCGAGCTCCCGCGTCAGGCGCTCCGCGAAGAAGAGCGGCGTCGGGCGGCCCGCGTAGTCGCGCAGGAGCGCGTCGAGCTCGGCGCGGAAGCCGGCGCTGGCCGTGACGCGCGGCCACGCCTCGGCGAGCTCGTCGAGGGCCGCGATCAGGGTCTCGGGGACGTAGCGGCCGCCGTAGGCGCCGAAGCGCCCGCGCGCGTCGGGCCAGTTGTACTCCGCTCGCCCGGGCAGATCCTGAGCGGCGAGCCTGCGGCTCGCCTCGGCTGCGCGGCCTTCGGCCTTGCCGCGCTTCACGACTCGGCCGCTCATCCCTCCCCCTCGGCGCTGCGCACCGCGGCGATGAAGGCTCGGATCCGCGCGGGGTCCTTGCGGTGACCCTCCCCCTCCACGCCCGTGGCCACGTCCACGCCCCAGGGCAGCAGGTCGCCCAGGTCGCCGAGGGCCTGGCCCACGTTCTCGGGCGCGAGGCCGCCCGCCAGGATCACGTCGTATCCGCTCCGCAGGAGATCCGACGCGTCGCTCCAGTTCCACGGCTGGCCGCGGCCGCCGCCCTCCGTCGGGTGGTCGAGCAGCAGGACCGCTCCCGGGTAGCGCTCCGCGGCCTCCAGGTCGGCGCCGCGGATCGCCTTGATCACGGGCAGGTCCACGAGCTCCACGTCCTCCGGCGGCTCCTCGCCGTGGAACTGGATGCGCTCGAGCTCCACCCGCCGCGTCACGCGCTCGATCTGCTCCCAGCCCGCGTCCCGGAACACCGCCACGCGCTCCACCGCGCTCCCCACGCGCTTCGCGATGGCCTCGGCGGTCTTGAGGTCGATGCAGCGCGGCGAGCCCGGCACGAAGTTGAGACCGATCAGGTCCGCGCCCGCGTCCAGCGCCGCCTGGGCGTCGTCGGGATGGGTGATCCCGCACACCTTGATCCGAACGCTCACGGTCACGCCGTCCCCCGTAGCTTGCGCAGCGCCTGGCCCACGTCGGCCTCGCGCATCAGCGACTCTCCCACCAGGAAGGCGTGAGCGCCGGCGGAGCGCAGCCGCTGCGCCTGATCGTGGGTGAAGATCCCGCTCTCCGCCACCACCACCACGCCCCGGGGCACGCGGGGCGCGAGACGCTCGGTCACGCCGAGGTCCACCTCGAAGCTGCGGAGGTCGCGGTTGTTGATGCCGACGAGGTCGGCCCCCGCGTCGAGCGCCGCGCTGAGCTCGTCCGCATCGTGCACCTCGACGAGCGCGTCGAGACCGAGTTCCAGCGCGCGGCGGCGCAGGGCGACGAGGTCGGCGGGGGCGAGCGCCGCGGCGATGAGCAGCACCGCGTCGCCGCCCCGGGCGCGGGTCTCGTCCACCTGGTAGGCATCCACCACGAAGTCCTTGCGCAGGAGTGGGAGCGCCACGGCGCGGCGCACCGCGCCGAGGAGCTCGAGGTCGCCGCCGAAGAAGCGCACGTCGGTGAGCACCGAGAGGCACGCCGCGCCCGCCGCCTCCAGATCCTTGGCGCACGCCACGGGGTCGAGGTCCGGGCGGAGCTCGCCCCGGCTCGGCGAGCGGCGCTTGAGCTCCGCGACCACGCGCAGCCCGTCGC
>DASRUS010000080.1:0-5471 GCA_035687825.1 Myxococcota bacterium
GTGCGGGTCGCGAAGACCGAGGCTCGTTGATTTTCGGGGGCCACCTCGTAGAATTCCGGGGCTTCGATCCGCGGTAGCTCAGTTGGTAGAGCGATCGGCTGTTAACCGATTGGTCGCAGGTTCGAGTCCTGCCCGCGGAGCACTCCTATCTTCCTCCGCTCGCCTCCGGCTCGCTGCGCGCCCGTGCTCGAGGTTCGGAGGGTCGCTCCCGGGGATACGCTCCTGATCGCTCGCCACCGGACCGGGTCCAGCTCCGGCCAGCACGGGCTTGCCCGGCTTCACCGCTCACCATGGCACCGGTCGGCGTGCCCGATGAAGAACGCTGCGAATGCAGGAAGGGGCTAGAGCCGCGCGGGGATGAACCCCATGGCGACCGCGCTCACCGCGAAGCAGGCGAGCGCGACGAGCAGCGTGTAGCCCACCACGTCGCCGAAGCGCAGCCGCGTCACCGCGAGGATCGGGATCGCGAAGAAGGGCTGGATCAGGTTCGTGGTGGAGTCGCCGTACGCGTACGCGAGCACCACCGTCGGCACCGACACGCCGAGCGCCTCGCCCGCGGGCACCAGGTAGGGCGCCTCGATCAGCCACTTCGAGCCGCCGGAGGGGACGAAGAGGTTCATCAGCGCGGAGTAGACGTAGACGACGAGCGGGAAGGACCCGGCGCTCGCGAAACGTTCGAAGAGCGATGCGATCCACGCCCCGAGCCCCGTCTGCGTCATGAGACCGAAGATCCCCGCGTAGAACGGGAACTGCACGACGATCCCCCACGCCGAGTCCATGCCGCGCCGGCACGCGAGCAGGAAGGCGGACGGCCGCCCGTGCAGGAGCAGCGCCGCGGCGAGGAAGACCATGTTGTAGGCGTCGATGGTCCAGCTCGTCCCGAAGCCTCGCGTCGCGAAGGAGTGGACGAGCGTGAAGCCGATCAGACCCGCGGCGAGCCAGGTGAAGCCCGGGAAGGCGTCGAGGCGCCCCGCCGGGGTCGCCGCGGGGCGCGGCGGCTCCGGGGGGTCGGGGAGGATCGCGCGGACCTGCTCCGCCCCGAGCGTCACCGCGCCGGTTCGGGGGTGGAGCACGAGGGTCGCGAGGAGGGCCACGGTCCCGACCACGACCGCGTACGCGAGGTTGAACGGGGCGAAGAGGGTCTCGGTCACCGGGAAGATGCGATCGACGACGGGGGCTCCGCTGGCCGGCGCGAGCAGCGGGTTGCCGGGCGTGGCGAGGATCAGGGGCGCGGATCCCGAGAGCCCGCAGTGCCACACGGTCCCGAGCCCCAGATAGGACGCCGCGACGAGCACGCGCACGTCCACGCGCGGGTTGTGCCGGCACACGAACGGCACGAAGAGAGCGCACGCGACGAGGCAGAGCGCCCAGTTCAGGTACGCCGTCACGAGGGAGAAGAGGCCGGCCAGCGCGATCGCCTGGAGCGGCCGCTCGGGGTCGGGGAGGGAGGCCAGGCGGTCGAGCAGCCGGTACACCGGTCGCGACGCCACGCACGCATGCGCCGCCACCATGGCGATCGTGAACTGCATGGCGAGCCCGAGGAGGCTCCACAGCCCGGCGCCCCAGGCGAGCGCCGCGTCCGCGGGGCCGACCCCCGCGCCGAGGATCGCGAGCGCGAGGGCCCCGGCGGTGAGCATCATGCAGATCACCCACGAGTCGGGCACCCAGCGTTCGGTCGCGCGGGAGAGCGCGGCCCCGAGGTCGCGGACGAGATCGAGCGCCAGCACGGGCTGCATTGTACCCGGGCGGCCGGCGGCGTACGTTCCGGCCGGCGAGCCCCGCCCGGATCTGCGCCGCCGCACGCGCCCGCGGCGAGCGAGTGGAAGCTGGAAGTCCGGACGTCCGGGAGGACCAGGTGAGGCCGAGGGCGTGAGCGAAGCGGATCGGCAGGGCTGGGAAACGCGGCGCCTCTCCCGGCTCGGCTCCGGCGGCGACGACGATCGGCTGAGCTTCCGCCTGGTGCTGCGACTGCTCTGGCGCTGCGCGCGCCTGCTCCGGCCGGTGAAGCGGGACGTGGTGCGCCTCGTCGCCGCGGTCTCCCTCGCCTTCCTGGTCGCGCTTCCCCTCGTGCTGCTCTTCATCGACACCTTCTGGACCCGGGTCCTCCAGGGCGAGCCGCTCACGGGCGTGGAGGCGGCGTTCTTCCGCCTCGACCCCGCGCTGTTCGCGGCGGGGCCGCTCTCGGCCGACGTGCGCCACGCGGTCCTCGTGCGCCTCGTCGCGTTCGGCATCCCGATCGGGATCGGGTTCGTCGCGATCGGCCTCGGCCTCGCCTACTACCAGATCTGGATCCTCCAGCGCGTGAACCAGCTCCTGCGCGTGGACCTCCTCGAGCGGCTCCAGTCGCTCTCGCTGCGCTTCCACGCCGAGAGCCGCGTGGGCGACGCGATCTACCGCCTCTACCAGGACAGCGCGATGGTGACGCAGCTCATCGACGTGCTCTTCCTCCAGCCGCTCCAGGCGGGCGGGCGCTTCCTCTCCGGGCTCGTGGTCGTGGGGTTCTTCCAGCCGCTCTTCGCGCTCCTGCTGCTGCTCCTGTGGCCTCCGGCGCTCCTGCTCGGCTTCCACTTCTCCCGCCGCCTGCGCATCGGCTTCCGCGCGGCGCGCGAGGCGGCGAGCGCCCTCACGTCGCGGATCCAGGAGACGCTCTCCGGCGTGAAGGTGATCAAGGCCTACGGCGCCGAGGGCTACGAGCAGGCGCGCTTCGAGCGCGACTCGCGCGCCGCCTTCGCCGCGGCCTTCGCGGTGCGCACGCGCTTCGCGGTCTTCAAGGTGCTCGTCTTCTGGACCGTGGGCGTGGCGCTGATCGGCGCGAGCGCCTGGGCGGCGCTGCTCGCGCTCGGCGAGCGCGAGCTCTTCGGCCAGCTCGTGATGACTCTGCTCGGCTTCCACGTCTGGACGCTGGGCCTCTGGAACTCCTTCAAGGGCCAGTTCGGGGGCGCGGCGGGCCAGGTGCGCGCGCTCATGAGTCTGTGGGGGCGGACCCAGGACATCGCCATCGGCCTCGACCGCGTCTTCGCGATCCTCGACCTCGAGCCCGAGGTGCGCGACGCCGAGGACGCGCTGGAGCTCGCCGGCGTGGAGCGCGGCGTCGCGTTCCGGGGCGTGCGCTTCCGCTACCAGCCCGACCGCCCCGCGCTCGAGGACGCGACCCTCGAGGCGCGCGTGGGCTCGGTGCTGGCGATCGTGGGGCCCACGGGGTCGGGCAAGAGCACGCTGATGGCGCTGCTGCTGCGCCTCTTCGATCCGGAGGCGGGCGCCATCGAGATCGACGGCGTGGATCTGCGCCGCTTCCGCGTCGCGAGCGTGCGCTCGAAGATCGCGATCGCGCTCCAGGAGAACCTGCTCTTCGGCGCGACGATCCGCGAGAACATCCGCTACGCCGTCCCGCTCGCCTCCGACGCCGAGGTGCGCGCCGCGGCGCGCGTGGCGTGCGCCGAAGAGTTCATCGAGAAGCTGCCCGAGGCCTACGAGAGCGAGCTCGGCGAGCGGGGAACCAAGCTCTCCAGCGGTCAGCGCCAGCGCCTCTCCATCGCGCGCGCGGTGCTGAAGGACGCGCCGATCCTGATCCTCGACGAACCCACCGCGTCGCTGGACGCGGAGACCGAGCTGCGCGTGCTCGGCAACCTCGCCGAGTGGGGGCGCGGTCGGGTGATCTTCCTCGTGACCCACCGCCTCTCGACGATCCGCCGCGCGGATCGCGTCGCGGTGCTGCGCGAGGGTCGCGTGGTGGAGTTCGGCTCGCACCAGGAGCTGATGCGGATCCCCGGCGGCGCGTACCGCGCGCTCGTCGAGGCCGAGGAGCTCGGGGGCCGCACGGCGCGAGCGGCCGGCGCGCGATGAGCCACTGGCTCGAGGAAGGCGAGGTGCGGGGCCTGCGCGTCGTCGGGGTGCTGGCCCGTGCGATCCGCTATCTCGCACCGTTCCGCTTCCGCTTCGGCGTGAAGCTCGCCGTGTTCCTGGTGACCTTCCTGCCGATCCTCGTGCTGCCGTGGCCCGCGAAGATCGTGATCGACCACGTGATCGAGGGGATCCCCCTGCGCGAGGCGCCCGTCCCCTACCCCTTCTTCATGGAGCCCTTCGTGCGGCTCCTCGAGGGCGCCTCGCGCGGCGAGATCCTCTTCTGGGTCGCGGCCGTGCAGCTCGTGCTCGTCGTGCTGGTGGGCGCCTTCGGAACCGACGCGCGCGAGCGCGACGAAGCCGAGGCCTGGCTCTCCTCCGGCCACGACGAGGCCACCCGCACCGAGAACGACGCGAACGCGGGCTTCAGCTTCGCGGGCGGGATCCTGGGCCTGTTCGACTTCCGCTGGACGTTGCGCCTCACGCAGGACCTGAACCACCACTACCGGTCGCGGCTCTTCGAGCGCATCCAGTCGCTCCCCATGACCGCCTTCGACGACGAGCGGATCGGCGACGCCATCTTCCGCGTCATGTACGACACGACGAGCATCACGAACGCCTGCTACCGGAGCCTCCTCACGCCGGTGGGGGCGCTCGCCAACATCGCCATGGCCACGGCCATCCTGGGGATCACCTTCGGCGAGCACCCGCTGATCGTGGCCACGGGCCTCGCCTTCGCGCCGCTGGCGCTCGCCACGACCTTCCCCTTCGCCGCGGCCCTGCGCCGCCGGAGCCACGCCGCCCGGCGCGCCGGCGCCACCACCACGGCGAGCATCGAGGAGGGGATCACGAACATCCTGGCGGTCCAGAGTCTTGGTGGCGAGGGGCGCGAGCGCCGCCGCTTCGACCGCGACTCCTGGGAGTCCTTCGGCAGCTTCCGCCGCGTGGTCGTGGTGGCGATGGCCGCCTTCTTCGTGAGCCTGATCCCCGGCCTCGCGCTCGGCGCCGGGGCCTTCGTGTACGTCTCGGACCTCGTGATCCAGGGTCGCATCAGCCGCGGCGACTGGGCGCTGCTCTTCATCTACTTCGTGCAGATCGCCTGGGCCTCCGTCGAGCTCGGCGCCTTCTGGCTGCGCATCCAGGCCTCCGCGGCGGGGCTCCACCGGGTCTTCTTCCTGATGGATCTGCCCGGCGAGTCCGAGGACCGGGCCACGCGCACGCTCGAGGGCGTGCGCCACGGCGTGCGCCTGGAGGACGTCCACTACCGCTATCCCGACGGCACCCTCGCCCTGCGCGGCGCGAGCTTCGAGGCGCGCGTGGGATCGGTCACGGCGATCGTGGGGCCGGCGGGCGCGGGCAAGACCACGATCGCGTACCTGCTGCCGCGCTTCCTCGAGCCCACGTCGGGGCGGGTCACGATCGACGGGCTGGACGTCGCGAGCGTGACGCGCGCGTCGCTGCGCGCCCGGATCGCCTTCGTCTTCCAGGAAACGGCGCTCTTCGACGACACGGTCCTCGAGAACATCCGCCTCGGGAAGCCCGACGCCAGCGAAGCCGAGGTGCGCCGCGCCGCGAAGATCGCGGGCGCGGACGAGTTCATCGTGCGGCTTCCCGAGGGCTACCGGACGCGC
>DASRUS010000081.1:0-2445 GCA_035687825.1 Myxococcota bacterium
TGGGCGAGGTGCGGACGACCGCGGCGGAGTTGCTGCCCAGGAAGTACTCGGTGATGCGGCTGCGGCCGAAGGCTCCCATCACGATGAGGGAGGCACCCGCCTCGCGGGCGGCGTCGATGATCTTCACGTCCGGGCGGCCCAGGGTGGAGGAGGCCTCGCGGACCGTGACGGACAGGCCGCCGAGGAGCCGCCGCGCCTCGTCGAAGCGCGCCACCGCCCGTCCCTTGTCCTTCGAGTCCACGAACACGTGGACGACCTCGGAGAGGCGGCCGGCGAGCTCGACGGCGAGCTTGGCGGCGATGCGCGAGCCCGGCGAGCCGTCGAAGGCGAGGAGCAGCGGGCCCTTGAGCTCGGCGCCCTGGGGCACCACGAGCGCGGGCTTCGTGGTCTTGCGCAGCACCGCCTCCACCGTCGAGCCGATCAGCGCCGTGCGATGACCCGCGCCGAGACCGTCGCGGCCGAGCACGAGGAGGTCAGCGTTCTGCGCGCGCTCGACGATGCGATCGTCCGGTGCGCCGCGCACCGCCTCGCAGGCGCAGTCGAGCCCCTGCGCGCGCGCGAGCTCGGCGACGCGGCGGCAACAGGCGTCCGCGCGCGACTTGAGGTAGCCCTCGATGCCTTCCAGGGGAGGCGGCGCGACGCCGTGCCCCCCGCCGCGCAGACCGTGCAGGATGCGGTCCTCGATGACCGTGAGGCCCAGCAGGCGCGCGCGCAGGCGCGACGCGAGGCCCACCGCGAAGCGCTCCGCCGAGCCCGCCGCCTCCGAGCCATCCGTCGCGAGCAGGATCGTCTCGATCATGCGCTCTCCGCCTTCCTTCTCGTTCGCCGGCGCGGCCCACGGTCGGTCGGTGCGGGTCGAGGGTACGAGAGCCCCGCGGGAAAAGTCAATCTGCCTCGCGACGCTGGCCCCGGAAATTTCGTCCTCGTTGCGCGACCCGGCCCATCCATGCGAAAGGGTGGGTGTGGGCCCGCCCGAACCTCCCCTCTTCCGCCGCTTCCCGGCCCTCGCCGGCCGCCTGCCCCACCGGCGCTACGTCGAGGGGCCCACCCCCGTGGAGCCCCTCGCCCTCGAAGGGCTCGGAGGCGTCGAGCTGTGGGTCAAGCGCGACGATCGCTCGTGCCCGCTCTACGGCGGGAACAAGCCGCGCAAGCTCGAGTTCGTGATCGGCCGCGCCCTCGAGCGCGGTGCGCGCCGGCTGGTCACGACCGGCGGGCTCGGCACGAACCACGGCCTCGCCACGACGATCCTCGGCCGCGCCGCGGGCCTCGCCACGACCCTCGTCCTCGTGGACCAGCCGGTCACTCCGAAGGTTCGCGAGTCGCTGCTGCTCATGCGCGCCCACGGCGCCGAGCTCGTGCACGGGCGCGGGGTCGCGGGCGCCGCCCTCGGCGTGCTCGCGACGCTCGCGCGAGGCTGGCTGCGCGGTGAAAAGCCCTACCTCGTCCCGACCGGAGGATCGTCGGCGCTCGGCACGCTCGGCTTCGTGGGGGCGGCCCTCGAGCTCGCCGAGCAGGTGCGCGCGGGGGCTTGCCCGGAGCCGGCGGAGCTCTACGTGGCGGTGGGCAGCGGGGGAACGCTCGCCGGCCTCGTCCTCGGCCTGCGCCTGGCGGGGCTTCGCACCCGCGCCGTGGGCGTGCTCGTGACCGACGTCCTGCCACCCTCGCCCGCGCGCCTCGCGCGTCTCGCGCGCGCGAGCCTGGGTTGGCTGCGGCGGCTCGATGCCTCGGTCCCCGACCTGCAGCTCGGCCCCCAGGACTTCGCCCTCGCCTCGCGCCAGCTCGGCCCCGGCTACGGCGCCACGACGCCGGCGGCCGAGGCCGCGCTGCGCGCCGCCGCGGGGGCGGGCCTCAGCCTCGAGACGACCTACACTGCGAAGTGTCTGGCGGAGATCCTGGCGCGCGCCCGGGAGGGCGCGCCGGCGGCGGGTCCGTGGCTCTTCTGGAACACGTACAACGGCGTGGACGTGGCGGGGCGCGCCCCGCGGCGGGCGAGCGTCGCGGAGCTGCCGCGCTCGATCCAGGCCCTGCTCGCGGGCTGCCGGTCGGCGTCGCCGCCGGGCACCGGGGCGGGGTAAGGTAGGGGCGACCATGCCGCACCGGCTCGCCACGACGCGCCGCGGCTTCCTCGGCCTGGCGGGAGCGGGGGCCGCCTTCGCGGGGCTGGGCGCGCTCCGCGCGCTGCCCGCTGGGGCCGCGACGGGCGCGAGCGACGCCCGCTTCTTCTCGCCCGGCGACACCGAGATCCTGACCCGGGTGGTGGAGCGGCTCGTGGACACGGGGGAGCCGGCCGCCCCGCCCGTCCGCGCCACGGGGGCCATCGCGACGATCGATCGCCTGTGCGCAGGGCTCGCCCCCGAGCTGACCGCGCCCCTGCCCTGGCTGCTGCGCCTCGTCGAGTGGGGGCCGTGGATCTTCGAGGCGACCCCCAGCCGCTTCACGCTCCTC
>DASRUS010000082.1:0-2815 GCA_035687825.1 Myxococcota bacterium
CTTCGAGCTGCCGCATCAGGTGCAGCGCCGACGCGAGCGTCCCGGGGCCGGCTCCCACGTAGAGGACGTCCACTTCCATGCTCTCGCGCTGCGGCTGGCTCATGCGCCGGACCTCCGACGGAAACACCCGTGAAGACGCCAACATAGGGGAACCCAAGCCCGGGTCAACGGAGCCAATTCCCGAGGGCCGGCAAGCGCCACAGGCGCGCGCAGCGAGGCTTCCAGCCGAGCGGAGTGGTGGGTGGCATGGGCTTAGCCCAGGCCGGGACCCACTGCTATGCGTCCTCCACGAGCAGGCGGCGCGCGCCCGCGAAGATCGCGAGCCCGGCGAGCATGAGCGCGCCGGCCACCAGGAAGGGCGCGGCGAGCCCCACCATGCCCATCACGAGCCCCGCCCACAGGGGGCCCACGATGCGCCCGGTGGTGGCCATGGACTGGCTCTGGCCGAGGAGCTCCCCCGCCTGGTGGGCCTCGCACGCCTTGGAGTAGAGGCTCGTGAAGGTCGGGAAGGCGAGGCCGTTACCCACCGCGATGACGGTCCCGATCGCGAAGAACCAGCCGTAGGACGGCGCCACCGCGACGGCGAGCAGGCCCAGGCTCATGAGTCCGAGCCCGACCAGCACGAGGCGGAACTCGCCCAGCGCCGGGACGAGGTGGCGCAGGAGCCACCCCTGCGTCACGACGAGCACGATCCCGATCCACGCGAAGACGAGGGCGGCGTCGATCTCGTCCGCGCCGAAGCGGCGCCCCAGGTAGAGCGTGATCATGGACTCGAGCACCGCGAACGCCATGAAGAGGTGAAGGAAGAGATACAGGTAGAGGCCGATGCGCCGCTCGTGCACGGCGAGCGCGAGACGCACGGGCGTCGGGACGAAGCAGCGCGCGAGCGCCTTCCAGTCGGGCGGAACCGCGGGCGCGCGCTTCGACTCCGGGAGGAACCTCCACGCGACGACCAGGTTCGCGAAGGCGAGGGCCGCGATGGCGTAGAAGGGCAGGAGCTCGTGCCAGGCGGCGAGGAAGCCGCCGAGCATGGGGCCCACGACCATGCCCGCACCGAAGGCGACGCCGAGCACCCCCATCCCGCCCGCCCGCTCGGCGGGGCTCGTCACGTCCGTGACCACGGCCTGCGCGGTGCCGATGCTCGCGGCGAAGAACCCCGCCAGCACGCGCGCGGCGTAGATGGTCCCGACGCTCTGCGCGCCGGCGAGCAGCAGGAAGGAGACGGCGGTGCCCAGGAGCGAGACGAGGATCACGGGCCTGCGCCCCACGCGATCCGAGACCCAGCCCCACACGGGCAGGAAGAGGAGCTGCGCCAGCGCGTAGAGCGTGAGGATGAGCCCCACCTGGAGCGGCGTCGCCCCGAGCCGGTCCGCGTAGAGCGGCAGCACGGGGAAGAGCACGCTGAACCCGATGAAGTCGATCAGGATCGTGACGAAGACGACCCCGAGCACCGAGCGGCGGAGCTCCGCCGTGCCGGCGGCCGGTCCCGAAGCGGCGACGGGGGGGCTCGCGGCGCTCTCGGATTCCGGTCCGCGCACGGTCGCCTCCGCCTGGCGAGCGCCCGTCGCGCGTCGCGAGATCCGCTGCGCGGGAGCTCGTTCCCAGTTTATACTTCAGCCATGAGCGAGCAGACGAGTCCGCTCGAGTGGGGCCTCGTGGACATCGCCCGGGAGTTCATGGTGGCCCATCGGCTGACGCGGCGCCTCTTCGCCCGCTACCGCCAGGGCGTGCTCTCCTTCGAGGAGGTGCAGGAGCTCGTCGGCGACACCGACGGGAGCGTGCTGTTCCGGCTGAAGGAGCGCTGCCATTCCCTCTTCCGGAGCCCGCGGCGCGCGTCGGACATCACCATGCGACGCGAGGCGCTCTTCGATCTCGCCGTGGGCTCGCTCTTCCACGAAGCCATGAAGTTCCGCGAGAACTTCTACCAGCAGGCGGTGTACGGCCCCAAGGTGCGCGAGCTGCGCCGGCAGGCGGGGCCCGAGGCCGTCGAGCTCTTCCGCGAGTTCGAGAAGATCCTCGGCGCGGCGTCCGTGCGGCTCGACGAGGCGCTCCAGGAGACCGAAGCCCTGCTCGCCCAGACGAGCGCGCAGCTCCGCGTGCTGCTCCAGGCGCACCGCGACAACGGGCTCGTGGCGCGCCACCTGGTGGAGCACGCCGCGCTCGTCGCGGAGGTGTTCGGCCAGGGAATCGACGTACTGCTCGCGGAGAGCCACGGCGACGCGGCGCAGGGCTACGCCTTCGCGGCCCGCGCCTACCTCGAGAGCGGTTGCTTCGATCGCGCACGCCGCGCCCTCGACCAGGCCATCGCGCGCGCGGGCGAGCGCGACGAGCTGCGGCGCCTCGGCGCCTACGCCGACGGGATGCTGGCCTACCTCGGCGGCCGCTACCCGGAGGCGCTCGAGCGAATCGAGGCGTGGCTCGACGCGGGGCCGCCGCCCTCGGAAGCCGACCTCGCCGCGCTCGCCCAAGCCGCGGTCGGCCGCGTGCCGCAGCTCGTGCCCGAGGCCGAGCGCGGCGTCGTCGGGACCCGCGCCGCGCGGCTCGCGGAACGCATCGCCGGACGCCTGCCGGGCGGCGCCGCAGCGGCGAGCGCACGCGCGAGCGGCGCCGGCTAGGCCGGCGTCTCGCCGGAAGGATCCTCGCGCAACACGCCGCGCAGCAGGATCTCGCGCACCTCCGCGCGCCTCCACGAGACGTTCGCGCTCGTGAAGAGATCGTCGGTCTCGAGGATCGCCGCGCCGAAGTCGCGCGAGGCGTAGTGGAAGAGCGTCACCCCGAGCAGGCTCTGGAAGAAGTGGCGCGACGAGAGCTTGCG
>DASRUS010000083.1:0-2575 GCA_035687825.1 Myxococcota bacterium
AGGTGCGCCCGTCGCCGAAGAATATCTCGAAGCGCCCCGGCCGGGGGGCGTAGCCGAGGAGAGGGTGGGCGACGTGATACTGCGCGGTCTGTCCGGCCCCGATCTTCGGACGGAACGGCTGAAGGCCCGCCGCGCGCGCCCCGATCTCGACGACCGCGAAGGCGAACGCGATCGAAGCCGCCGCGAGGGCCAGGCTTCGGACCCCTTCGCCGAGGTGCGCTCGCGGCGATCCAGGAGCTGCCATGCTTCCTCCCGGAGGGAGGGGAGCCAGTCTACCGCCGAATCCCGCGCCGGGGAGACGCTCCCCGAGCCATCTCGAGCAGCGCCTCTGCAATCACCTCCGCGCCGTTCGCGGGCGGCGCGACGGGCGGGCGCGGTCGCGCCACGATCGCGTCGAGATGTCGCCGCCAGCGGCCGCCGAAGAAGTCCTCGCGCGGCATTGGCTGCGAGCACGCGAAGGAGGCAAGCCCCGACTCGAGGGCGGGCACCTCGCGGAAGTTCGTGCGCGGCAGGTGCAGGAAGCGCGCGCGGTGCGCGATCACCTCGGCGCAGGTGGAGTAGCCGGGCTTGCCGACCAGGACGTCGCAGGCGGCGACCACGTCCTCGTGGGCGACGTGGGCGGGGACGGGGTGCCAGACCGCGGGGAAGCCTGCTGGCGCGGCTCCGAAGCCCACGAAGCGGTACGCGTCGAGGGCGTCCCAGCGCGTCGCCGCGACGGGGCCGCTCCCGAAGCCGCCGAAGGAGACGAGGACGAGGGGGCGCGGATCGTCCGCCGCGAAGCCGAGCTCCTCTCCCACGCGCGCGGGGTCCGCGCGCGAGCGGTTCACCAGGAAGGGCACGTCCACGACCGAGGGGAACGCGTGCAGCTCCCCGTGCAGGGGCAGCCGGAACAGCCGCTCCGCGAGGCCGTAGGCGTCCGCGTAGCGCGCCACGACCGGGCGCCAGCGCGGATCGTCCCCGGCCCACGCGTCGAGGACCCAGTCCCAGGAGAAGTTCGCGATCGCGACGCGGGCGATCCCCGCGCGGTGGGCGGCGGCGAAGGCGAGGGGAGGGATGTCGCCCACGACGAGATCCGCGCGCGCCTCGTGGAGCCAGGCCGCCTCGCGCGCGACGGCCGCGTCCCAGCCCGCCAGGAACGCCTCGTGCGCCGCGAGGCTGGCGGGGAGGTCGAGGTCGAGGGCGCTCCGCTGGACGACCCCCACGTCGATTCGCGCCGGGCTGTGCCCGGCCTGGGGATCGCGCCGGGCGAAGAGCTCGCGCGGCGCCTCGCTGCGGACCAGGAGCTCCAGGTCGCCGCGCGATCGCTCGCGCAGCGCCGCGAGCAGCGCGCCGATCCGGACCGCGTGGCCGAAGCCGTGGGCGGAGACGTAGAACGCGATGCGCCGCACGCGGCGTTGGCGCCTCGAGCGTCCCGGCGCGCGCCGACGCCGCGCGCGTCAGCGCGCGGTCTCCGCGAGGTCGGCGTCGGAGAACCCGTACACCTGGCGGTACTCGGGGTCGCGCCGCGCGATGAGCTTCGCGTAGCTCACCATCACCCGGCACTGCTTCCAGGTGGCGTCGTCCTGCATCTTGCCGTCCAGCATGAGGACGCCGCGGCCGTCGGGCATGGCCTCCAGCACGCGGCGCGCGAAGGCCACCTCCTCGGGCGGCGGGCTGAACACCTTGCGTGCGATCTCGATCTGCGAGGGGTGCAGCGACCAGGCGCCCACGCAGCCGAGCAGGAACGCGGCGCGGAACTGGTCCTCGCAGCCCAGCGGGTCCGAGATGTCGCCGAAGGGGCCGTAGTAGGGGAGGATCCCGTTCGAGGTGCAGGCGTCCACCATGCGCGCGATGGAGTAGTGCCAGGGGTCCTGCTGGGCCGTCTGGCGCGGCGCGTCCGCGTTCCGAGGATCCGGGTCGCTGCGCACGAGGTAGGCGGGGTGGCCGCCGCCGACGCGCGTCGTCTTCATGCGCCGGGAGGCGGCGAGGTCGGCGGGGCCGAAGCTCATGCCCTGCATGCGCGGGCTCGCCGAGGCGATCTCCTCCACGTTCGTGACGCCGAGCGCGGTCTCCAGGATCGCGTGCACGAGGAGCGGCCGGCCGAGGCCGTGGCGCGCCTCGAGCTGGGAGAGCAGCCGGTCCACGTAGTGGATGTCCCAGGGCCCCTCCACCTTGGGGATCATGACCACGGCGAGCTTGTCGCCGATCTCGCCCACCAGGTGCATCACGTCGTCCAGGAACCAGGGGCTGTCGAGGCTGTTCACGCGGGTCCAGAGCTGGCAGTCGCCGAAGTCGAGCTCGCGCCCGAGCTTGGCCAGCCCCTCGCGCGCGGCCACCTTGCGGTCCGCGGCGATGGCGTCCTCGAGGTTGCCGAGCAGCACGTCACACTTTTTTGCGAGCTCCGGGACCTTCGTCGCCATCTTCGGGTTGCTGGCGTCGAAGAAGTGGATCATGCGCGAGGGCAGCACGGGGATCTCGCGCACGGGCTCGGGCGCTCCGACGGCGAGCGGCTTGAAGAAGTCCTTGGCGCTGCGCACGGGTTCAGCCCTCCTCGTAGAGCTTGACGACGCGGACCGTGCCGGGGGGCGCGGCCTGG
>DASRUS010000084.1:0-3634 GCA_035687825.1 Myxococcota bacterium
GCGCCTCGCCGCGGTGGGCGAGCTCGCCGCGGGCATCGCCCACGAGATCAACAACCCCATCGCCTTCGTCCAGGCGAACCTGAACCAGCTCGCGCAGCACTGGCGCCTGCTGGGCAAGCGCCTGCGCGACGAGCTCGGCGATGAGTCGATGAACCGCGTGCTCGCCGAAGGGCGCGAGCTCCTGGACGAGTCGCTGGTGGGTGTGCTGCGCGTGGCCTCCATCGTGCGCGACGTGGGCGGCTTTGCCGGCGCCGGCCACGATCGCGAGGAGATCGGCGACCTGAACGCGCTCGTCGAGCTGACGCTCCGCATCGCGGAGCCGCAGATCCGCTACCGGGCCTCCATCGGGCGGAGCTACGGCGTCGTGCCCGGCGTGCGCTGCAACCCCCAGGAGCTGAAGCAGGTGTTCCTCGATCTCCTGCTCAACGCCTCCGACGCGGTAGCGGAGGGGGGGAGCATCCGCGTCAGCACGCGGGCCGCGGGCGCCTGGGCGGTGGTCGAGATCGAGGACGACGGCTGCGGCATGCCGCCGCAGATCCTGGAGCGCATCTTCGACCCCTTCTTCACCACCAAGGCCGCGGGGGAGGGGACCGGCCTCGGTCTCTCCCTCGCCTTCGAGATCGTGCGCCGCCACGGCGGCGACCTGGAGGCCGCGTCCGCGCCGGGCCGCGGCACGACGTTCCGCATCCGCCTCCCCGTCGAGTCGGGCGGTGCCCCGGCGGCCGCGAAGACCGCGTCCGAAGGCGCCCTCGGCTAGGCGGCGGGCGCGCTCGGCGTCTCGGTCGCCACGCGCTGGAGGATCCGGCGCTTGAGGGGCTGGCGCACGGCCAGGTCCGCGCGCGGCCCGTCGGCGCCGCTCCGGACTCGGCCGAGGGCGGCGAGCACCTCGTCGGTGAGGACGCGAAGCTGCCGGTACACGATCGAATCCGGCGCTCCGCGCGCGATGCTCTCGAGGCGCCCCTCCGGGTTCGTCGCGAGGGCCTCCACCTTCGGGCTCGCGGAGAGGAACGCCTCGAAGAGCGGGTGGCCGCGCCGCCGGATCTCGGAGACGAGGAGGGAGAGCACGTCGCGGTCCTCGCCCTCCCGGTACTTGACGCGCAGATCCACGAGCGAGAGGACGATCCGGGCGCGCTCCGGCGGCTCGCCCCACCGCGCGAGCAGCGCGAACACCTTCTCGGCCTCGAGGAGCGAGGGATGGTCCTTCACCGCCACGAGAACGAGGTCGCTCGCCGCGAGCGCGCACTGGGTCAGGATCTCGAGATCGCTCTTCGTGTCCACGACCACGAGCCCCCGCCAGTCGGAGCGCCGGAGCACGGTCTCCAGGTGCAGGGGGTCGCGGATCTCGCGCTTGAGCTCGCCCACGTCCGCGCTGCCCGGAACGTAGTGGACCCCATGGCGCCCGGGGCGGATCGCGGAGCGCAGATCGCCTTCGCGAAGCGCCTCCAGCACGGTCGCGCGCGTTGCGCCCGGCGGCTCGACGTCCGGGGCGAACATGCGGTCCAGGTTTGCCTGGTCGTCGAGTCCGACTACGAGGACCTCGACGTCCGGGAGCGCGGCGCGCAGCTCGACCGCGAGGTTCGTGGCGATCGTGGTCTTCCCCACGCCGCCCTTGTTGTTCGCGACCGAGATCACCTGGAACGGTCGAGGCAGGCGCCGGGCGGTCCAGCTCAACGGCTGGGGCTCGGAAGCCCCGGCGGCGGGGATCACTCGCACCCGCTCGGCCCGCATCACCGCGTCGAAGAAGCGACTCAAATCCCCCTCCGGACGACCGCGGCCCGATCATCTCGCCGGGGTCTAGGCCAGTCAAGCGGCGTCTGATACGGTCCCCACCGTGATGGGACCGGCCTGGCGAACGCTGTTCATCGCCGCCTTGCTCGGCGTGCTGCCCGGGTGCGCCTACCACGTTGCAGATCTGAGCCTGCTCTCGACGAAGCAGATCCCGCCGCGCCCCTACGTGCTGGTGCGGGGCGTCGCCGCCGAGGAGTGCACCCACCAGGTCTTTTTCATCCCCCTCGGCGCTCCGCGCCCCGACCTCGGGCGCCTGGTGGATCGCCTGCTCACGCAGACGCAGAAGGCGAACGTGCTCACCGAGGTGACGGTGGACGAGAGCCGGATCGTGACCGTCTTCTGGAACCGCCATTGCCTGCGCGTGCGGGGCACCGTGGCGCAGCTCGACTGACGGCCTCCCCGAGGCCGGCCCCCCCAGGCGTTCAAGCCTTCCGTCCGGGCTGCCGATCCCGCGCCCGGAGCCGCTGCATCCATGAACGCCTACGTGTGGGTCTTGCTGGTCGCCTGCGCCGGGTCGGCCCTGGCCGCGGGGACGATCCTCGCCCGCGACGCCGCGAGCCCCGCGAACCGTCGCGCCGCCCTGCTCTCGCTCTGCGCCTCCTACTGGGCCGCCTGCGAGATCGCCTGGAACACGGCCTCCGACCCCGCGGCCGTGCTCCTGCTCGTGAAGCTCTCGGCCCCGGGCTGGATCTTCGTGGGCCCCATGGCGATGGACGTGCTGCTGGCGGCGACGGAGGACGTGAGCCCGCGGGATCGGCGCGCCCTGCGCGTCCTCTACACGGCGGCGAGCGCAATGCTCTTCCTCGAGTGGACGACGCCCTGGATCCACCCCGCGGTGGTGCGCACGAGCTGGGGCTGGGCCTACGAGTTCGGCCCGCTCTTCCCGGCCTTCTACTCGATCACGCTCACCGGCATCACCTGGGGGATCTGGCGGGCCGGGCGCCACTTCGTGCGCACCGCCTCGCCGGGCGAGCGCAAGCAGGGGGGCTGGGTGCTCGCGGCGATCGCCGTCCCTCTCGTGACGGGCTCGCTCACCGACGGCGTGCTGCCCTTCCTCGGCTTCCAGCCGCCGCGCTTCGGGACGCTCTCGCTGGCGCTGCTCTCCGCCACGATCACGTGGAGCATCCACCGCTATGGCTACTCGCTCCTCGCCCCGGGGCGTTTCGCCCCGGAGATCCTCGACGCGCTCTCGGACGGCGTCGTGCTGGTGCGGCTGAACGGCGACGTCCGCATCGCGAACCGCGCCATGGGGGAGCTCGTGGGCCGCGACGCCGCCTCGCTCGTGGGCGCGCGCCTCGCGGAGCTCCTGCCCTGCGTGCCGCCCAGCGAGGTCGACGACTGCGAGGGTGAGCTCGTGGCGGCGCCGGACCGACGCATCCCCGTGTCGATCTCGAGCTCGATCCTGCGCGACAAGGCGGGGCTCCGGCTCGGCGTCGTGTTCGTGGTGCGCGACATGCGCGAGGTCGTGGACCTGCGCAGCCGCCTCGTCATCTCGAGCCGCCTCGCGGCGGTGGGCGAGCTCGCCGCGGGCATCGCCCACGAGATCAACAACCCCATCGCCTACGTGCGCTCGAACCTCTCGCTCCTCGCGCAGCACTGGCAGACCCTCGGCGCCGAGGTGGGCAAGACGGAGCGCGGCCCGCTGCTGGGCGAGGTGGTGGCGGAGGGTGACGAGCTCATCGCCGAGTCGCTGGGCGGCGTGGACCGCGTGGCCGAGATCGTGCGCGACGTGAAGGGCATCTCCCACGCGGGCGGCGGCCAGCGCAGGCTCGTGAGCCTGAACCCGATCCTCGAGCGGGTGGTGCGCGTGGCGAGCCACCAGATCGACGCGCGCATCGAGACCGCG
>DASRUS010000085.1:0-20467 GCA_035687825.1 Myxococcota bacterium
TGGCCGTCGCGGCTGCCGAGGCCGCGGCGACGCCCGCCGCGAGCGACGCGGGGGCGGCCAGCGAGCCGTCGGCGCCGGCCGAGGCCCCGCCGCAGGAGCCGGCCAAGGGCTAGCATCCCCGCCGGTTCGGGAGACGAGCGAAGAGCATGTCGATCCGCGCATACAAGCTCGCCGAAGAGCTCGGCATCGAGAAGGCCGAGTTCGTCGAGCGCGCCCGTTCGCTCGGCATCGAGCTCAAGAACCCGATGGCGCCCGTGGGCGACACCGAGGCGGCGCTCCTGCGCGAGCGGTTCGGCGAGCGGGCAGGCGACGTCGTGACCGAGGCGCGCGTGGAAGCGTCGAGCGGGGGTGCCGTGATCCGCCGCCGGCGGCGC
Source organism: Myxococcota bacterium (assembly GCA_035687825.1). Lineage (GTDB taxonomy): Bacteria > Myxococcota_A > UBA9160 > UBA9160 > DASRUS01 > DASRUS01. The sequence goes on from DASRUS010000085.1 coordinate 375, forward strand.
GCCGCGCCCCCGCCGCCGGAGCCCGCGCCCCGCGTCGAGGTCGAGCCGCCGAAGGATCTCGAGCCCGCCGTGGAGCCCGGCCTGGAGGCGGTCGGGGTGGCGGAGCCCGAGCCGATCGAGGTGGGGGCGAGCGAGCCCGCCCCGGACCTCGGCGTGGCGGAGCTCAAGCTGGCGGCCCCCGCGCCGGTGCGGGAGCGCACCGCCGACGCCGCGCCCGCGGCGCCCGCGGGGCGGCTCACCGGCGCCGAGACCGCGCTCGCCGCGGACAGCAAGGGCAAGCAGCGCAAGCGCGTGCGCGAGGTCGTGAACCTCCGCGAGCAGGAGCAGCTCGCCCGCCAGGTGACGGGGCGTACGGGCCAGCGGCGACCGGTCAGCGTGGATCCCCGGGCGTTCCAGTCGCCGCGCCGCAAGCGTCGCGAGCTCGCCCGGCCCGCGGCGCCCGCCGCCGCCGGGCCGCCCCGGGTCTCGAAGCGCGTGCTGCGCGTGGAGGGCAGCGTCAGCGTCGCGGAGCTCGCCCGGCAGCTCGGCGCGAAGGCGGCCGAGGTGCAGGGCAAGCTCATGGCCCAGGGTCAGCTCGTCTCGCTCAGCCAGAGCGTGGACGCGGCGCTGGCCGGGGTGGTGGCGGCGCAGTACGGCTTCGAGGTCCAGGACGTCCGCTTCCGCGAGGAGGAGCTGCTCGGTCCCGCGGACGCCGAGCGCGACGCGAGCCACCTCAAACCCCGCCCGCCCGTCGTCACGGTGATGGGCCACGTGGACCACGGCAAGACCTCGCTGCTCGACGCGATCCGCAAGACCAAGGTCGCCGCCGGCGAGGCGGGCGGCATCACCCAACACATCGGTGCGTATCAGGTGACGGTGGGCGGGCGCACGATCACCTTCATCGACACGCCGGGCCACGAGGCCTTCACCGCGATGCGCGCCCGCGGCGCCCAGGCGACCGACGTGGTGGTGCTCGTGGTGGCGGCGAACGACGGCATCATGCCCCAGACCGTCGAGGCCATCGATCACGCGCGCGCCGCGGGCGTCCCGATCCTCGTGGCGATCAACAAGGTGGACCTGCCCGACGCGGATCCGCAGACCGTGCGCCGACGCCTCATGGAGCACGGGCTCGTGCCCGAGGACTTCGGGGGCGACACGATCTGCGTGGACGTCTCGGCGCTGCGCGGCACGGGCCTCGACCAGATCGTCGAGATGCTGGGGCTCCAGGCGGAGATCCTCGAGCTCAAGGCGGATCCCACCGCGAAGGCGCGGGGGGTCGTGCTCGAGGCCCAGCTCGACAAGGGACGCGGACCGCTCGCCACCGTGCTGGTGCAGGAGGGGACGCTCCAGCGCGGCGACTCCGTGGTGGTGGGGACCGCGAGCGGCCGGGTGCGCGCCATGTACGACGACCGCGGCGAGCTCGTGAAGGAGGCGGGTCCGTCGCGGCCGGTGCAGGTGATCGGCCTCGACGCCGTGCCCGAGGCCGGCGAGCTGCTGCACGTGGTGGAGAACGAGCGCGACGCGAAGCAGCTGGTGGCGCACCGTGCCGCCGAGGCGCGCCAGGCCCCGAGCGAGCCGCGCCCGCGGCTCACGCTGGAGCAGGCGCTGGCCCAGGCGCAGAACGGCGGGCCGAGGGAGCTCGGCGTGGTGCTCAAGGCCGACACGCAGGGCTCGGTCCAGGCGGTGGCCGACGCGCTCGCCAAGCTCTCCACCGACGCTGTGAAGGTGCGCGTGCTCCACGCCGGGGTCGGCGCGATCGTCGAGAGCGACGTCATGCTGGCCCGCGCGAGCGAAGCGATCATCGTGGGCTTCCACGTACGGCCCGACGCCGCGGCGCGCGCCGCCGCGGACGGCCAGGGCGTGGAGATGCGCCTGTATCGGATCATCTACGAGGTGGTGGACGAGGTGCGCAAGGCCATGGCGGGCCTCCTGCCGCCCACCGTCCGGGAGGTGGTGGTGGGCAGCGCCGAGGTGCGCCGGACCTTCGCGATCCCGAAGGTGGGCACCGTGGCGGGCTGCTTCGTCACCGAGGGCACCCTGCGCCGCAGCTCGATGCTGCGCCTGGTGCGCGACGGGGTCAACGTGTACGAGGGTCGCTGCGCCTCGCTCAAGCGCTTCAAGGACGACGTCCGCGAGGTGCAGAAGGACTACGAGTGCGGCATCGGGATCGAGGGCTTCAACGACGTCAAGGTCGGCGACGTGATCGAGGCCTTCGAGAAGGAGACGCGTCCCGCCGAGCTGTGAGGGCGCGGCGAGCGCTCTTCGTCGGGGACCTCCTGCCATGGTCGTGGGAGTCGCCCTCGTCGAGATCCACGTCCACGACTCGCAGTCCCTGAAGGCGAAGCGCGGCGTCGTGCGCTCCATCGCGGCGCGCGTGCGCCAGCGCTTCAACTGCGCCGTGGCGGAGGTGGGCGGGCAGGGTACCTGGCAGCGCGCGGTGCTCGCGTTCTCCGCGGTGGGAAGCGCGCGCGCCGAGGTGCGGCGCGTGCTGGAGCGCGCGGTGGCGTTCGTCGAGGATCTCCACCTGGCCGAGGTGGTCGGCTCGGACCTGGAGCTCCTGGGGCTGCCCCTGGCCGATGCCGCGGACGACAGCGAGGAGTGACGTGTCCCGCAGGACCGAGCGCGTGGCCGAGCAGGTGCGCTTCGAGGTGGCGCGCATCCTGCGCGAGGACGTGACGGACCCGCGCCTGCGCTTCGTGACGCTGCTTCGGGTCGAGCTCAGCGCGGACCTCGGTAGCGCGCGCCTCCACTGGAGCGACCTGCGCGCCGAGGGCGAGGCCATCGCGGAGATCGGGCGCGCCCTGGAGGGAGCGGCGCCGTTCGTGCGCCGCCGCCTCGCCGCGGCGCTCGAGCTACGGCGCGTCCCGGAGCTCCGCTTCCAGCACGATCCGTCCCTCGCGGAGGGCACGCGAACGCTCTCCCTGCTGCACGAGCTCGAACGTGAGCCGCGCTAGGCGCGCGCCCGAACGGCCGGGCCCGAGCGGGTTCCTGGTGGTGGACAAGCCCCCGGGCTGGACCTCCCACGACGTGGTCGAGGTGGCGCGCGGCTGGTTCGGCACGCGGCGCGTGGGGCACCTGGGGACGCTCGACCCGCTCGCCACCGGCGTGCTCCCGCTCGCGATCCGCGAGGCGACGAAGCTGATCCCGTACCTGCCGGTGGGGCCGAAGCACTACGCGGGCATCGTGCGCCTGGGCATCGAGACCGACACGCTCGACGCGGAGGGGAAGGTGGTGCGGCGACACGCGGGCCCGCTCCCGGACGAGGCGTGCGTGCGCCGCGCGCTCGCCGCCCGCGTGGGCGAGAGCGAGCAGGTGCCGCCGATGTACAGCTCCGTGAAGCGCTCGGGGGTGCCCCTGTACCGCCTCGCGCGGCGCGGCGAGGTCGTCGAGCGCGAGCCGCGCAAGGTGCGGATCGAGCGGTTCGAGGCGCTCGGCTACGCGCCGCCGGATCTCGAGATCGACGTCGCGTGCTCGCCGGGCACCTTCGTGCGCGCCCTCGCCGCAGACCTCGGCCGCGACCTCGGCTGCGGCGCGCACGTCGTGACCCTGCGGCGCACGCGCAGCCACCCCTTCGAGATCTCCCAGGCGGCGTCGGTGGAGGCGCTCGAGGCGGAGGCGCGCTCCGGGGCCATCGCGGCGCGGCTGGTCCCCCCGGCCGAGGCCCTCGGGCTCCCCACGCTCCGCCTCTCCCGGGACGCGCTGCGCCGCGTGCGCCACGGGGGCGACCTGGTGCCCCCCCCGACGGCGGCCCTGGAGCCCGGAGCCCGCACCCTGGCGCTCGCCGAGGACGCGACCCCGGTGGCCCTCCTCGAGCTCGGGCTCGACCGGCGGCTGCGGCCGCTGCGCGTGCTGGTTGCCGCCTCCGGATGATTTCGCTAGAACCCGCGCGCAACAAGAGAACCGTGTGACCGCCTCGGGGCGCTCCGAGCTGATTGGAGCCCCGGGACCAGCCTCTCGCAGCTTCTGGAGTCTGCCCTTCTCGTGATCTCCACCGAGCGCAAGCGCACCGTCATCGAGTCGTATCGGACCCGCGAGGGCGACACGGGCTCGTCGGAGGTGCAGGTGGCGCTGCTCACCGAGCGCATCAACGAGCTCGCGGAGCACTTCAAGGCGCACGAGAAGGATCATCATTCGCGGCGCGGGCTGCTCGGGATCGTGAGCCAGCGCCGCCAGCTGCTCGAGTACCTCCGGCGGAGCGATCTCGAGCGGTACCGGAGCCTGATCCAGCGCCTGGGTCTGCGCCGCTAGCCGCAGGTCGGCGGCGGGGGCGAGCGGGCGGTCGCTCGACAACGGAAGGGGTGGCGTGGCCGAACGCCGCCGGGGAATGTGGGAGTCAGCCATACGCGAAGCGACGCTTCGCGCATCGCCGATCCCGCATTCCTCTGTCGCGGTCCCCCACGCTCCCCCCACGACATCGGACCACGAGGTCCGCAGGGGAGATTCACGATGCCGTATTGGTTCGAGCCGCAGCGCGTAGCGCTGGAGGTCGGCGGCCGCACGCTCACCATCGAGAGCGGAAGGCTGGCCAAGCAGGCGGCGGGCGCCGTCGTCGTCAGCTACGGGGAAACGGTGGTGCTCGTGACCGTGTGCACCGACACCCCGCGCGAGGGGATCGACTTCTTCCCCCTCACGGTGGATTACGTGGAGAAGTTCTCCGCGGCGGGGAAGATCCCCGGCGGCTTCTTCAAGCGCGAGGGACGGCTCTCGGACCGCGAGGTGCTGGTCTCGCGCTTCATCGACCGCTCCATCCGACCGCTCTTCGCGGACGGCTTCCGCGACGAGACGCAGGTCATCGCCACGGTCCTCTCGGCAGGCCCCGAGAACCCGCCCGACATCCCCGCCTTCGTGGGCGCCTCGGCGGCCCTCGGGCTCTCGGACGTGCCGTTCCTCGGACCCATCGCCGCGGTGCGCATCGCGCGCGTGGCGGGCGAGTGGGTGGTGAACCCGAGCTACGCGCAGATCGCCGAGAGCCGCGTGGACCTGGTCGTGGCGGGGAGCCGCGAGGCGCTCGTCATGGTGGAGGGCTGCGCGCAGGAGGTGCCCGAGGCGGAGATCCTCGAGGCGCTCCAGACGGCGCACCGCGCCCTCGGCCCGCTGCTCGACGCGCAGGAGGATCTGCGCCGGCGCCTGGGACGCACCAAGCAGGTCCCGCCGGCGCCGCGGGAGCGCGCCGAGCTCGGGCGCCGCGTGCGCGAGCGCGCCGAGGCGCGCATCGCCGAAGCGATCCGCATCCCCGTGAAGCAGGAGCGCTACGCGGCCCTCGACGCCGTGGAGGCCGAGGTCCTCGCGGAGATCGTCGCGGCGTTTCGCAAGGAGCGGGTGTCGTTCGACAGCCTGGAGGCCGTCGAGGCCCGCCAGAGCGAGCAGCGCGAGGTGCGCGCAACCGTGAAGGGGCTGCTCCACGAGCTGCGCTCCGAGGCCATGCGTCGCCAGCTCGTCGAGGCGGGCAAGCGCATCGACGGGCGTGCGCCCGCCGACATCCGCCCCATCGCGTGCGAGGTGCGCGCCGTGCCGCGCGCCCACGGCACCGCGATCTTCACGCGCGGCGAGACGCAGGCCCTGGTCTACACGACGCTCGGCAGCCAGTCCGACGAGCAGACCATCGATTCGCTCCGCGAGCGCTACTACAAGCAGTTCATGCTGCACTACAACTTCCCGCCCTTCTCGGTGGGCGAGGCCCGGCCGCAGCGCGGCCCGAGCCGACGCGACGTGGGCCACGGCAACCTCTCGGAGCGCGCGGTCCAGCCGGTGCTGCCCAAGCACGAGGACTTCCCGTACACGATCCGCGTGGTCTCCGAGGTCCTCGAGTCGAACGGCTCGTCGTCCATGGCGACCGTGTGCGGGGCGACGCTCTCGCTGCTCGACGCCGGGGTCCCCCTCAAGGCGCCGGTGGCGGGCATCGCCATGGGGCTCGTCCAGCAGGGCGACCGCACGGTGATCCTCTCCGACATCCTCGGCGACGAGGACCACCTGGGCGACATGGACTTCAAGGTCGCCGGGACGCGCGAGGGGATCACGGCGCTCCAGATGGACATCAAGATCCGCAGCGTGGACTGGAACGTGATGGAGCGCGCGCTCGAGCAGGCGCGCAGCGGGCGCCTCCACATCCTCGACCGCATGGCCGAGGAGACGCAGGCGGAGCTGAAGGGGCTCACGACCCGCACGGAGCTCTCGCCCTACGCGCCGCGCGTCGCGGTCGTCGTGGTGAAGCCCGACCGCATCCGCGACGTGATCGGCCCGGGCGGCCGCGTGATCCGCGCCATCCAGGAGACGACGGGCGCCAAGATCGACATCGAGGACTCCGGGGAGGTCACGATCTTCGCGCCGGATCGCGCCGCCATCGAGCGCGCCAAGGCGTGGATCGAGGAGCTCACGCAGGAGGCGGAGATCGGCCGCATCTACCTGACCAAGGTGAAGCGGGTCGTCGAGTTCGGCGCGTTCTGCGAGATCTTCCCGGGGACCGAAGGCCTGATCCACATCAGCCACCTCGCGCAGAGCCGGGTCGACAAGGTGACCGACGTGGTCTCCGAGGGCGACGAGGTGCTCGCGAAGTGCATCGACATCGACCCCTCCGGCAAGATCCGGCTGTCGCGCAAGGAGGCGCTGGCCGACACCATGGCCAAGGCGTGAGCCGGCGCGTCGCGCGCGGCCCGGCCGAACGCAGCGACGCGCTTCCGGTTCCCCTCGTCCGCCTGGCCGGCTCCGAGGGGCTCCCGCTTCCCGAGTACGCGACGCCCGGCGCCGCGGGGCTCGACCTGCTCGCCGCCGTCGACGAGGAGCTCGTGCTGGCCCCCGGCGCGCGCGCCCTCGTGCCCACCGGGATCGCCCTCGCGCTGCCCGAGGGCTTCGAGGGTCAGGTGCGCGGGCGCAGCGGCCTCGCGCTGCGCCACGGGATCCTGCTCCCGAACGCTCCCGGTACGATAGACTCCGACTACCGGGGCGAGGTGAAGGTCATCCTCCTGAACGCGGGCGCTGACCCCTTCCGGATCCGGCGAGGGGATCGGATCGCGCAGCTCGTCGTGGCGCCCGTCGCCCGGGTGGAGTGGCGCGAGACGGCGCGCCTGCCGCGGAGCGCGCGTTCGGGCGGCGGCTTCGGACACACGGGGTGCGACGGCTCGCGCTCCGGCGGGAGGGACGCGTGAGCGACTCGAGCTACGAGCCCGCGACGGGCGACCCCGAGCCCGCGCCCGCCCCCGAGATCGCGCCCGCCCCGGCTGCGGAGCCCGCGCCCAGGCCGGCGCCGGGGAGCGCGAGCAACCTCCAGATGCGCCTCGTCACGGCCGCGGTGGTGATCCCGCCGGTCATCTACTGCATCGCGGCGGGGGGGCTCTGGGTGCTCGGCGCGGTGATCGTGATCATCGTGCTCGGACTGCGCGAGTTCTACCAGCTCATCGAGGAGAAGGGAGCGCAGCCGCTCAAGGGCTACGGCATCGCCGGCGGCGTGGCGCTCCCCGTGGTCGCGTACCTCGGCAACGAGTACCACGCGACGATCCTCATGACCGCGGTGCTGCTCGGCGTGATGGTCGCGCAGCTCGGCAAGCGGCAGATCAGCGAGTCGCTGGCGAGCGTCTCGGGCACCTTCTTCGGCGTCTTCTACGTGGGCTGGCTCATGAGCCACACCATCGTGCTGCGCCAGTTCCACGACGTCGTGGCGGCGAAGTGGGGCGGGGCGGTCGCGGCGGGCGTGGATCCGGACGCGGGGGTCTTCTACCTGCTCTTCGCCGCCGTCGCGGTGGTGACGTGCGACGCGGGGGCCTACTTCACCGGCCGCGCCTACGGCAAGCGCAAGCTCGCCCCCGCGGTGAGCCCGGGCAAGACCGTCGAGGGCGCGATCGGCGGCGTGCTCGCCGGCACGCTCGGCGGCGCGGCCGTGAAGGTCGTGTTCGACCTGTTCTGGCCCGGACTCTCGAGCGGGCTCGATTGGGGGGCGGCGACGCTGTTCGGCGCGTGCGTCGCGGTCGCCGGGATGGTGGGCGACCTGGTCGAGTCGCTGCTCAAGCGCGACGCCCACACCAAGGACACCGGGGATCTCCTGCCCGGCATGGGCGGCATCCTCGACCGCATCGACTCGGCGCTGCTCGGGGTCCCCGTCATGTACTATCTGCTGCTGGCCCACACCTTCGTGAGGAACTTCTGACGTGATCGACCGCTACACGCGGCCGGAGATGGGACGGTTGTGGACCGACGAGGCGCGCTATCGGCGCTGGCTCGAAGTGGAGCTCGCGGTCTGCGACGTGCTGGCGGAGCGGGGGGTGATCCCGAAGGAAGCAGCCAGCTACTTCCGGTCGAAGGCGGCGCTGCGCGAGCTCGTGGATCCCGTGGCGATCGCCGCGATCGAGGACGAGGTGCGCCACGACGTGATCGCGTTCCTCACGAACCTGGAGCGGACCCTCGGGCCGCAGGCGCGCTGGATCCACTTCGGCATGACGTCGAGTGACGTCCTGGATACGGCGCTGGCCCTGCAGCTTCGCGACGCCGCGCGGCTGCTGCTCGCGGGCGTGGACCGCTGCATCGCGGTGCTGCGCGCCCGCGCCGAGGAGTTCCGCCACACGCCCATGGTGGGGCGCACGCACGGCGTCCACGCGGAGCCCACCAGCTTCGGCCTGAAGCTCCTCGTCTTCTGCGCGGAGATGCGCCGCAACCGCGAGCGCCTGGAGCGCGCGGCGCGCGAGGTGGCGGTGGGCAAGGTGTCGGGCGCGGTGGGCACCTTCGCGCATCTCGAGCCCGCGGTGGAGGAGGAGGTGTGCCGGCGCCTCGGCCTAGGCTTCGAGCCCGTCGCCACGCAGGTGGTGCAGCGCGACCGCCACGCGGCCTTCGTCTCCACGCTGGCCCTCGTGGCCTCGAGCCTGGACCGCATGGCCGTCGAGTTCCGCCACCTGGCGCGCACCGAGGTGCGCGAGGTGGAGGAGGAGTTCGGCGCGGGGCAGAAGGGCTCGTCCGCCATGCCGCACAAGCGCAACCCCTGGCGCCTGGAGAACGTGTCGGGCTCGGCGCGGGTGCTGCGGGGCTACGCGGTCGCGGCGCTCGAGAACGTCGCCCTCTGGCACGAGCGCGACATGAGCAACTCGGCGGTGGAGCGCGTGGTGCTCCCCGACGCGACCATCCTTCTGGACTTCATGCTGCACCGCTTCGCGGGGCTCGTGGAGAAGCTGCGCGTCCATCCCGACCGCATGCGCGAGAACCTGGAGCTCACGCGCGGGCTCGTCTACAGCGGGCGTCTGCTCCTCGAGCTGGCGGCGAAGGGGCTCGCGCGCGAGGAGGCGTACGGCCTCGTGCAACGGCACGCGATGGAGACCTGGGAGCGCGGCGGCGACTTCCGCGACCGGGTGCTCGCGGACGGCGCGATCGCGTCGCTCCTCGCGAAGGAGGACATCGAGCGCGCCTTCAGCCTCGAAGCGGCGCTCCGCCACGTGGACGCGATCTTCGCGCGAACGCTCCGGGAGCTCCCGTGAAGGCCCGGGTGGTCGTGACGCTCAAGCAGGAGGTGCTCGATCCCCAGGGCCGCGCGATCCAGCGCGCCTGCCAGTCGCTCGGACACCGGCAGGTGACGGACGTGCGCCAGGGGAAGCTCTTCGAGATCGTGCTCGACGGCGTGGACCCGAAGGGGGCGCGGGCGCTGCTCCAGGAGCTCGGGGAGAAGCTGCTGGCGAACCCGGTGATCGAGGACTTCCGGGTCGAGCAGATCGAGGTCTAGCGGAGGGAAGGGCCCCGGACCTCGTCCGCTCCGGTCTCGCAGTGCCGGGGCGCAGGGTGGGGGGAGGCATGACCATCGACGCGGCTCTGCTTCGCGCGCAGTGCGAGCGCACGCTCGCGAGCACGGATCTCCCCGGCCTCGGCCGGCGCATCCAGGGCAAGGTGCGCGACTGCTACGTGAAGGACGGCCGGCGCACGCTCGTCGCCACCGACCGCGTGAGCGCCTTCGACGTGGTGCTCGGCACCATCCCCTGGAAGGGGCAGGTGCTGAACCAGCTCGCCGCCTTCTGGTTCGAGCGCACCGCGGGGATCGCCCCCAACCACGTCCTCGCCGTCCCCGATCCGAACGTGACCGTGGCGCGCGAGTGCCGGATCCTGCCCGTCGAGTTCGTGGTGCGGGCGTACCTCTCGGGCGGGAGCCCGACCTCGATCTGGACCGCCTACGCCCGGGGCGGGCGCCGCTACTGCGGCCACGCCCTCCCCGACGGCCTGCACAAGCACCAGCGCCTGCCGCGCCCGCTGCTCACGCCCACCACCAAGGCGGAGCAGGGCAGCCACGACGAGCTCACCTCGCGCGACGAGGTGATCGCGAAGGGCTGGCTCTCCGCCGGGCTCTACGACCGCGCCGAGCGCATGCTGATGGAGCTCTTCGCCGAGGGGACGCGCTTCGCGGAGAAGCAGGGCCTGATCCTGGTGGACACCAAGTACGAGCTCGGCCTCGACGCCGAGGGCGAGCTCCGCGTGGTGGACGAGATCCACACGCCGGACTCGTCGCGCTATTGGTACCGCGAGGGCTACGAGCCCGCGCTCACCGCAGGCGAAGATCCCAGGGCGCTCGACAAGGAGTACCTGCGCGCGTGGCTGGTGGAGCGCGGCTGGCGCGGGGAGGGGCCGCCGCCCTCGCTCCCGGTCGAGGTGCGCTGCGAGGCGGCGCGGCGCTACGTCGAGACCTACGAGCGCGTGACGGGGCAGCGCTTCGTCCCCGACCTCGAGCCGCCCCTGGCGCGCCTGCGGCGCAACCTCGGGATCGAGGGGGAGTGAGTCGAACGTGCTCGCCGTGATCCAGTTTCCCGGGTCGAACGACGACCGCGACATGCGCTTCGCGTTGAAGAGCGTGCTCGGCGCCGACACGAGGCTCGTGTGGCACCAGGAGCGTGAGCTCCCGCGCGGCGCGGAGGCGGTGCTCCTGCCGGGCGGGTTCTCCTACGGCGACTACCTGCGCTGCGGCGCGATGGCGCGCTTCTCCCCCGTGATGGAGGCGGTGGCGCGCTTCGCCGGCGCGGGCGGCCCCGTGCTCGGCACCTGCAACGGCTTCCAGATCCTGTGCGAGGCGGGGCTCCTGCCGGGCGCGCTGCTGCGCAACCGGAACCTCCACTACGTGTGCGAGTTCGTCCACGTGCGCGTGGAGCGCAGCGACACGATCTGGACCTCCCGGGCGGCCGCCGGCCGCGTGCTGCGGCTGCCGGTGAAGCACGGCGAGGGCGCCTACCACGCCCCAGCAAAGCTGCTGCGCGAGCTGGAGCAGCGCGGCCAGCTCCTGCTCCGCTACTGCGACGCCCAGGGGGTGACGAGCGAGGCCGCGAATCCCAACGGGTCGCTGGCGAACGTCGCCGGGGTGGTGAACGAGCGCGGGAACGTGCTCGGGCTCATGCCCCACCCCGAGCACGCGGTGGAGGCCGCCATCGGCGGGACGGACGGCATCGTGATCCTCGGCTCGCTCCTCGACTCGCTCACGGGCCGGAGCGCGCGGCCGTGACCCCCGACCCCCCCGTGGACCTCGCGCTCGCGCGCGAGCACGGCCTCACGGACGAGGAGTGGCGGCGCATCCTCGAGATCCTGGGCCGCACGCCCACCTGGTCCGAGCTCGGGATCTTCTCGGTCATGTGGTCGGAGCACTGCTCGTACAAGTCGAGCAAGCAGCACCTGCGCCGGCTGCCCACGCAGGCCGAGCACGTGATCCAGGGCCCCGGCGAGAACGCGGGCGTGGTCGCGATCGGCGACGGCCTCGCCGCGGTCTTCAAGATCGAGAGCCACAACCACCCCTCCTTCGTCGAGCCGAAGCAGGGCGCCGCCACCGGCGTGGGCGGGATCCTGCGCGACGTCTTCACCATGGGCGCGCGGCCGGTGGCGAGCCTCGACTCGATCCGCTTCGGCCCGCTCGACGACCCGCGCCAGCGGACGCTGCTGCGCGGCGTCGTGGAGGGGATCGGCTTCTACGGCAACTGCGTGGGCGTTCCTACCGTGGGGGGCGAGACCGGCTTCCACCCGTGCTACGCGGGGAACATCCTCGTGAACGCCATGAGCGTGGGCATCGTCGAGACGGACAAGATCTTCCTCGCGAAGGCGGCCGGCGTGGGCAACCCCGTGATCTACGCCGGCAGCAAGACCGGCCGCGACGGGATCCACGGCGCGAGCCTGCTCGCGTCCGCCGAGTTCGACGAGACGAGCGCCGACAAGCGCCCCACTGTGCAGGTGGGCGATCCCTTCACCGAGAAGTGTCTGATCGAGGCGTGCCTCGAGCTCATGCGCACCGACCTGGTGGTGGGGATCCAGGACATGGGCGCCGCGGGGCTCACCTGCTCGTCCTTCGAGATGGCGAGCCGCGCCGGGACCGGGATCGAGATGGACCTCGACCGCGTTCCCACGCGCGCCGCGCACATGACGCCCTACGAGCTCCTGCTCTCGGAGAGCCAGGAGCGCATGCTCCTCGTGGCGCGCGCGGGCGGTGAGGACGAGGTGATCGCCAGCTTCCGGCGCTGGGACCTCGACGCCGTGGTGGTGGGGCGCGTGACGGGCGACGGCCGCATGCGCGTGCGCTGGCGCGGGGAGACGGTGGTGGACATCCCCGTGGACCCGGTGGCGAAGAGCTCCCCGGAGCTCGACCGGCCCCGGCGCGAGCCCGTGGACCTCGCGGAGCGCAGGACCCTCGAGCTGGCCTCGCTGGCGCCGGAGGAGGATCTGCCGGGCGCCCTCGTGGCGCTCCTCGACTCGCCGAACCTCGGCGACCCAGCGTGGGTGGTGCGCCAGTACGACCAGCTCGTGCAGGGCAACACGATCCTCGGCCCCGGCGGCGACGCCGCGCTCGTGCGCGTGAAGCGCGAGGACGGCACGGCCACGCGCAAGGCGCTCGCCCTCGCCGTGGACTGCAATCCGCGCTGGTGCTGGCTCGATCCGTACGCGGGAACCGTGGCGGCGGTGGCCGAGGCGGCGCGCAACGTGGCGTGCACCGGGGCGCGGCCCCTCGCGCTCACGAACTGCCTGAACTTCGGCAACCCCGAGAAGCCCGAGATCATGTGGCAGTTCGCCGAGGCGGTGCGCGGGCTCGCCGACGCCGCGCGTGAGCTCGGGACGCCCGTCGTCTCGGGCAACGTCTCCTTCTACAACGAGACCCTCGGGCGGCCGATCTTCCCCACGCCGACGATCGGGATGCTGGGGCTCCTCGAGCCGTGCGAGCGCTTCGCGGTCTCGCACTTCCCCGCGGACGGCCTCGCCGTCGTGCTGCTCGGCGAGAACCGCGAGGAGCTCGGCGGCAGCGAGTGGCTCGCGCTGCGGCGCGGCCGCGAGGCGGGGACCCCGCCGCGGGTGGACCTCGCCCACGAGCGGCGGCTCCAGGGCCTCCTCGCCGAGGGGGTGGCCCGCGGCTGGATCGCCTCGGCCCACGACGTGGCCGCGGGCGGGCTCGCGGTGGCGCTCGCGGAAGGTACGTTCTCGGGGTCGCCGAGGCTCCGGGTCGGGGCGCGCGTGCGCCTCGCCGAGCGGATGCGTCCCGACGCGCTCTTGTTCGGCGAGTCCACGGGGCGCGTCGTGGTGGCGACGGCGGACGCCGCGAGGCTCGTCGCCGCGGCGCGCGAGGCGGGGGTGCCGGCGCGCGCGATCGGCGAGACCGGCGGCGAGCGTCTCGTGATCGGACCGGAGGCAGGGCCCCCGTGGATCGACCTCGCGATCGAGCGTCTGGAGAGCGCGTGGCGGAACGCGATTCCCCGCCGCCTGGAGGTGTCATGAGCGAGCGGGAACTCGTGCCGCGCGGGCTCGAGGGCGTCGCCCGGGAGCGCGAGGCCGACCGCTTCCACGACGAGTGCGGGATCTTCGGCGTCCACGGCCACGCCGAGGCGGCGAACATCACGTACCTCGGCCTCTACGCCCTCCAGCACCGCGGCCAGGAGAGCGCGGGCATCGTCTCGGCGCACGGCGGCGAGCACTCCGCCCACCGGGGGATGGGGCTCGTGGTGGACGTGTTCGGCGAGAAGAGCCTGGCGCGGCTTCCCGGCCGCCACGCCATCGGCCACGTGCGCTACTCCACCGCGGGGTCGAGCTCGCTCCGCAACGCGCAGCCCTTCTGCGCCTCGACCGACGGCGGACCGGTGGCGATCGCGCACAACGGCAACCTGGTGAACGCCGACGCGATCCGCGCCGAGCTCGAGGGGCGTGGCTCGATCTTCGCCACCGGCGCGGACAGCGAGGTGATCGTGCACCTGCTGGCGCGCTCGCGGGAGGCCACGCTCGAGGACCGGCTGATCGACGCGCTGGCGCGCGTGAAGGGGGCCTTCAGCCTGCTCATGCTGACGCGCGACGCGCTCGTGGCCGCGCGCGACCCGCACGGTTTCCGGCCGCTCACCCTCGGCCGCCTGGACGGCGCCTGGGTGGCGGCGAGCGAGACCTGCGCCCTGGACCTGATCGGCGCGACCTACGAGCGCGACCTCGAGCCGGGCGAGGTGGTGGTGATCCGGCGCGGGCGCGTGCGCACGCTCCGCCCGTTCCCGTCGGTGCGCCAAGAGCACTTCTGCATCTTCGAGTACATCTACTTCGCGCGGCCCGACTCGAACCTGCTGGGCCACAACGTCTACGACTTCCGCAAGGAGCTCGGGCACCTGCTCGCGCGCGAGCACCCCGTCGCCGCGGACATGGTGGTGCCCGTGCTCGACTCGGGCACCGCCGCGGCGCTCGGCTACGCGGCGGAGTCGGGGATCCCCTACGAGACCGCGCTGATCCGCAATCACTACGTGCGGCGCACCTTCATCGAGCCGGCGCAGTCCATCCGGCACTTCGGCGTGAAGGTGAAGCACAACGCGATCCGCGGCTTCGTGGCGGGCAAGCGCGTGGTGATGGTGGACGATTCCATCGTGCGGGGCACCTCGCTGCTCAAGCTCGTGGCCATGATGCGGGCCGCCGGGGCGCGCGAGGTCCACGTGCGCATCTCCGCGCCCCCGACGATCGGGCCCTGCTACTACGGGATCGACACACCCACGCGCGAGGAGCTGATCGCCCATCGTCACTCGCCGGAGGAGATCCGCGAGATCATCGGCGCCGACTCGCTCGGCTACCTCTCCCTCGCAGGCCTGCGCCGCCTGGCCGGGGAGCGGAAGCGCGGCTTCTGCGACGCGTGCTTCTCCGACGAGTATCCCGTCCCCGTCGGCGCGGGCGAGGAGCGCCCGCAGCTCACGCTGTTCCGCGAGGCGGGCGCCGAGGCCGCCTCCGCCGAAGACCCCGAGGAGTAGCGCGATGCGACTGCGCGGCATGCTGGACCTGCGCGAGCTCGAGCGCGCGGTGGAAGCGGGCGAGATCGAGACCGTCGTCACGGCCTTCCCCGACCTCTACGGGCGCCTGGTGGGCAAGCGCATCCTCGGCGGCTTCTTCCTCGAAGAAATCGCGCGCGGCGGCATGCACGTCTGCGACTACCTGCTCGCCTGCGACATGGACATGGATCCGACGCCCGGCTACGCGTTCACGAGCTGGGAGAAGGGCTACGGCGATCTCAAAGCGGTACCCGACCTGGCGACGCTGCGTCGCGCGGCGTGGCTGCCGAAGACCGCGTTCGTGCTCTGCGACGCGGTGGACGAGGAGTCGGGGAGGCCCATCGCGGTGGCGCCGCGCTCCATCCTGCGCCACCAGCTCGAGCGCGCGCGGGCGGCGGGGCTCGTGGCGAAGATGGGGAGCGAGCTCGAGTTCTTCCTGTTCCGCGACGACTACAGCGCGGCGCGCAGCAAGGGCTATCGCGAGCTCGTGACCAAGGGTGAGTACGTCGAGGACTACCACATCCTCTCGAGCACGCTGGCCGAGTCCGTGATCGGGGCCATCCGCCGCGACGTGGACGCCTCGGGGATCCCCGTCGAGTTCAGCAAGGGGGAATGGGGGCCGGGCCAGCACGAGATCAACCTGCGCTACGCCCCGGCGCTCGAGATGGCCGACCGCCACGTGATCTACAAGCAGGCAGCGAAGGAGATCGCCGCGGCGCAGGGCCACTCCCTCACGTTCATGGCGAAGTGGGACGCGCGCCTGGCGGGGAGCAGCCTCCACGTGCACGTGAGCCTGTGGAACGAGCGGGACGAGCCCGTGTTCCCCGCCGACCACGACTCGATCCCCGGCAGCGGCCTCGGCGCGTCGGATGCGTTCCGCTTCGCGCTCGGCGGCATGCTCGCCCACGCGCGCGAGCTCGCCTGGTTCTTCGCACCGAACGCGAACTCGTACAAGCGCTACCGCGCCGGCACCTTCGCGCCCACCGGGATCGCGTGGAGCCCCGACAACCGCACCGCGGGCTTCCGCATCGTGGGCCACGGGGCGGGGCTTCGCATCGAGTGCCGGGTGCCGGGCGCGGACGCGAACCCCTACCTCGCGTACGCGGCGCTCCTGGCCGCGGCCCTGGACGGGATCGAGCGCGAGCTCGACCCGGGCCCCCCGTTTCGCGGCGACGTCTACGCGGCGCGCCACCTGCCGAGCGTGCCGAGGAGCCTCCCGGAGGCGATCGGCGGCCTCGAGCAGAGCGCCTTCGCCCGAAAGGCCTTCGGGGACGAGGTCGTGGAGCACCTGCTGCACTTCGCCCGCACCGAGCAGGCGGCCGTGGAGGCGCAGGTGAGCGACGTGGAGCGCACCCGCTATTTCGAGCGGATCTGAGCCCGGCGAAGGCTGCTCGCGGCAGAAACCCAAGCCGCCGAAACGGCCGTTCAGGTCGGATCCTCGCGCAGCCGATCAGTTCTCCGGAAACGAGCGTGCGGGAGTCGCATGAAGGGTGAGCCGCATCCGATCGGCGCCGGGAGCCGGGCACTGGTGCTGCATTTCGCGTCCCCCGACGTGTTTCGCCTCGAGTACGCCCGCAACATCGTGAAGGGCGGCGCCTTCATCCCCTCGAAGCACCGCTTCGAGCTGCGCGAGAACGTGCAGGTGGCGCTCGAGTTCGCCTACCGGGACGAGAGCGTGATCCTCGACGCCGAGGTCGTGCACGTGATTCCCGCCGAGCTCGCGCGCGCGGGTGGGATCCCGGGCGTGGCCGTGCAGTTCCTCATGGCCGCCTCGGAGCTGCGCCGCCAGCTCGGCCCCCTCGCCGAGGACCTCGCGCGCGACCCGAAGGCCGCAGCCTCCGAAGAGAAGGAGGACGACTTCCTCGACTACGGCGAGCTCGACCTCGACGCGGGCAGCGACCTCGACCTGGGCGGGCCCGGGTCGGCGCCCCCGACCGTCCGGCGGCCGGCGTGGCGGGCCGGGTCCGGCGAGGACGAGGCCCGGGCGCGCGCGGCAGCCCAGACCGCGGTGCGCGCGATGGAAGACGTGCTGGCGACCGCGCAGCCCCGCGTGCCCCGGGCGCGGCGCGACGTGGCGCGCGTGCGCACGCGCCTGCGCACCCCCGACGGCGAGCGCGAGGGTCGCACGCGCGACGTGAGTCGGACGGGCGTCCTGGTCTCGGTGGACGGCAACGACCTCGCCCTGGGTCAGCACGTCGGCGTCTCGCTCTTCGACCCGTTCAGCGGCGAGGAGCTCTGCATCCCCGGCACGGTGACGCGCCACGTCGTGGTGGACGGGTCGGTGGCCGCGCTGGCCGTGGGCTTCGACGTGATCCCCGAGGAGCACGGCGACCTCGCGCGCTTCGTCGAGCAGGTCACCTCGGCGGACCACGCCCGGCGTCTGGGCGGCGTGCACGGCGACCTCTCGGAGGTGGCCGTGGCGACGCTCGTGCAGATGCTCGGGCGGAGCGCGCGCGCGGGCACCCTCACGCTGCGGCGCGGCGAGGAGGAGGGCGTCATCGCGTTCGAGGCTGGGCAGCTCCGCTACGCGCGCCTCGGCGCGCTCGCGGGGCTGAAGGCGCTCGCGCGCCTGCTCGCCTGGAGCGACGGGCGCTTCGAGTTCCACGCCCACGTGGACGAGCTCGAGGGGGAGGGTCCGCGCCTGCCGCTGGACGCGGCGCTCCTCGAGGCGGCACAGCACCTCGACGAGGCGCAGCGCGTCGAGCGCGACGGGATCGAGCCCGCCGCGCGCCTCGTGGCGGACGACGCGCGCGCGGCCGCGAAGCAGGGCGAGCTCGGCCAGACCGAGCTCGCAGTGCTCGAGCTCGCCCGGGCGGGCTTCTCGGTGCGCCGCGTCCTCGAGGTGATCCCGGAGTCCGACGCCCAGATATTTGCCGCGATCCGTTCGCTCTGCGCGCACGGGGTCGTGTCGCTCGAGCGCTGACGCCCGAAGACCCGCCGTGTATGCTCCCGCCTCCCGCGCAGCCGGGAGGGGTTCTCGCCCATGACCACCAGGCTCTGGATCGACGGGAAGGCCGTGGAGGCGGCGGACGGCGGGAGCGCGGTCGTGCTCGAGCCCGCCACCGGGGAGCCCCTCGCGCGGGTGGCGCGCGGGACCCGCGCGGACGCGGACCGCGCCGCGCAGGCGGCGCTCCGCGCGTTCCGCTCCGGGGTCTGGTCGCGCGCCAGCGCCGCGACCCGCGCGCGCCGCCTGCTGGCGCTCGCGGCGCAGGTGCGCGCGCACGCCGACGAGCTCGCGACCCTCGAGGCGCGCAACGCCGGCAAGCCCATCGGCGACGCCCGCTGGGAGGTGGACGCCGGCGCGGATTGTCTCGAGTACTACGCGGGCGCGGCGACGAAGCTCGCGGGGACGACGCCGCCCGTGGACGGGCCGGGCATCGCGATCACGCTGCGCCAGCCCGTGGGCGTCTGCGCGCTGATCGTGCCCTGGAACTTCCCGTTCCTCATTGCGTGCTGGAAGCTCGGGCCGGCGCTCGCGGTGGGAAACAGCGTGGTGGTGAAGCCCGCGAGCGCGACGCCGCTCTCGGTGCTGCGTCTCGCGGAGCTCTCCGCCGCGGCCGATCTCCCGCCCGGCGTGCTGAACGTGCTGCTCGGCCCGGGCGCCGAGGTGGGCGACGCGCTCGTCGGCCACCCCGACGTGGCGAAGATCTCCTTCACCGGCGACAGCGAGAACGGCGCGGCGATCCTGCGCGCGTCCGCCCCGGCGATCAAACGCGTGTCGCTGGAGCTCGGCGGGAAGTCGGCGAGCGTGGTCTTCGCGGACGCGGACCTCGCGCGCTGCGTGGAGGCGTCGCTGCTGGCCGTCTTCGGCAACGCGGGCCAGGACTGCTGCGCACGGAGCCGGATCCTCGTCGAGGCCTCCGTGCACGACGATTTCGTCCAGGGTTTTGCCGAGGCGACCGGGCGCCTGCGCGTGGGCGACCCCCTGGATCCCGAGACGCAGGTGGGCTCCCTCATCTCGACGGCGCACCGCGAGCGCGTGCGCGGCTATCTCGAGATCGGGCGCCAGGAGGGGGCGCGCCTCGTGTGCGGCGGCGAGCTGCCGCGCGAGGGCGCGCTCTCGCGCGGCGCCTTCCTCACCCCCGCGGTCTTCGACCAGGTCGAGCCCGGCATGCGCATCGCGCGCGAGGAGATCTTCGGCCCCGTGGTGGCGGTGCTGCCGTTCCGCGACGAGGCCCACGCCGTCGAGCTCGCGAACGACTCCGAGTACGGGCTCTCGGGGTCGCTCTGGACCCGCGACGTGAAGCGCGCGCTGCGCGTGGCGCGCGCCATCGAGACGGGGGTGCTGTCCGTCAACTCGAGCCGCAGCGTCTTCGTCGAGGCGCCGTTCGGCGGCTGGAAGCGGAGCGGCCTCGGCCGCGAGCTCGGCATGGCGGCGCTCGACGCGTACACCGAGACCAAGAGCATCTACTTCGAGACGGAGGAGACGCGGTGAGCGGTCCGACGGCAAGCGCCGAGAGGCGCGCGCAGCGAGGCGGAGCCGAGCGGAGTGCGGGTGAGCCGGGCACGGCCCGGATCGGCGCCCGCCGGCTGGCGGGCAAGGTGGCTCTCATCACGGGCGCGGGGAGCGGCATCGGCCGCCAGGCGGCCCTCCTGTTCGCCGCGGAGGGCGCGAAGCTCGTGCTCGGCGATCGCGACGCGAAGGCCGGCGAGCGCGTGGCGGGGGAGGTGGCCGCGGCGGGAGGGCAGGCGACCTTCGTCGCGATGGACGTGGCCCGGGCCGCGGACGCGGAGCGCGCCGTCGACACCGCCGAGCGCAGCTACGGAGCGCTCCACGTGCTCTTCAACAACGCGGGGATCTTCCCGGACGCCGACGGCTCGCCCGTGGACACGCCCGAGGCCGTCTTCGACCAGGTGATGGCCGTGAACCTGAAGGGCGTCTTCCTCGGCTGCAAGTACGGGATCCCG
>DASRUS010000086.1:0-3704 GCA_035687825.1 Myxococcota bacterium
GGATTCAATGCTTCGGGTCTGACCGATGGATTCGCGTCAGGCGCCCCCCTCGCGGAGCCGGCGCGCCGCCTGACGCACGACCTCGGCCTCCGCGCCCCACGTGAGGCGCGCCACGGCAGCCTCGATGGGGCACCAGAAGACCCGCTCCATCTCGCGGTCGGCGGGCGCGGGGACGCCGGCCTCGTGCTCCATCAGGAAGAAGTGGACGCGTTTCGTCACGGTGACGCGACGGCGGCGATGCACGTAGCGGTAGCGGACCTCGTCGAGGAGCTCGACGACCCGCGCCCGGACCCCCGCCTCCTCGGCCACCTCGCGCAGGGCCGCCGCCTCGAGGGTCTCGCCCGCTTCGATCTTGCCCTTGGGCAGACGCAGGGTGCGTTCGCCCGTCTGGCGGTCGATCTGCTCGGCGACGATCACATCGAGCTCCCGCCCCCGGCGGAACACGACGCCCCCGGCGCTCTCTTCGCGGGCGGCGGGGTCGCGGGGGCGGCGGGTCACGGGCGGCTCCGGCGCACCCTACCGACCCCCCCGGCGCGCCGCCATCCCCTCGAGCGTTGAATCCGGCCCGGGGCCACGCGATACTCCGCGCCGGCGCTTCCCCCCCGCGCCGCCTCCAACGAGGGACGGCTCCTCCTCCGCCCCGCACGCTGCACGAGCCCGGAACGGGGAGCCGCTTGAACGGGGTCTTCAGCCACTCGCGCCTCGGCTGCTTCGAGAAGTGCCCCCGGCAGTTCCACTACCGCTACGTGGAGCGCAGGCCCGCGCCCTTCGAGAGCATCGAGGCCTTCCTCGGCAAGCGGGTGCACGAGGTCCTGGAGCGGCTCTACCGCTTCGTGGGCGACGGGCGCGTGCCGCCGCTCGCCGCCGTGCTGCGGCGCTTCCAGCAGCATTGGGACGAGCGCTTCGACGCCGCGCGCGTCCGCATCGCCCGCGCCGAGGAGAGCGCGCCGAGCTACCGCACCGCGGGCGAGCGTTGCCTCACGCGCTTCTACCGCCGCAACTATCCCTTCGACGCGGACGAAACCCTCGGCATCGAGGAGTGCGTGAGCTTCTGCCTCGACGCGCAGGGCACCTACCCGTTCCAGGGCATCATCGACCGCCTCGTGCGAGCGCGCGACGGGGCGCTCGAGATCCACGACTACAAGACCGCGCGCCGCACCCCGTCGCAGCGCGTGCTCGACGAGGACCGCCAGCTCGCCCTCTACGAGCTCGGCGTGCGCGAGCGCCACCCCGAGGCGCGGGAGGTCCGCCTGGTCTGGCACTACCTCCAGGGGGGCGAGCTGCGGAGCTCCACGCGCACGCCGGAGCAGCTCGAGAAGCTGCGCACCGAGACCATGGAGCGGATCGACCGCATCGGGACCGAGGCTTCGTTCGCGCCGCGGCCGAGCGCGCTGTGCGCGTGGTGCGAATACAGCGACGTGTGTCCGGCGAGCGCAGCCCGGCCGCGCGCCGACGCGCCGCCGCCGGAGCGCGCGCCGGCCGCAACCGTCGCCCCCGAGGTCCTCCCGGCCCGGGGTCAGCTCTCGCTGCTCTGAGCGAGCGGCACTCCATCAGAGTCGTTGCGGCGGCCGGCCCGGGTGAAGCGGCTCCCCCGACCTGCTAGGCTCCGCCGCGTGACCCTCCGCGTCGAACGCATCCCGACGCTCCGCGACAACTACACGTACCTCCTCGTGTGCGAAGCGACCGGCGAGGCCGCGATCGTGGACGCGCCCGAGGCGGAGCCCGTGGCGCAGCGCGTGGCCTCCACCGGCGCACGCGTGACGAAGATCCTCTCCACGCATCACCATCCCGACCACTCCATGGCGAACCCCGCGCTGGCGGAGCGCTTCGGCGTCCCCGTGCTCGGGCACCGCTCGGACGCGGAGCGCCTGCCCGGCTTCACGGACGGGCTCGAGGAAGGAGACACCGTCGAGGTGGGCCGCGAGCGCGCCCGGGTGCTCTTCATCCCCGCGCACACGCGCGGGCACATCGCCTATGCGTTCGACGGCGCGGTCTTCTGCGGCGACACGCTCTTCGCC
Organism: Myxococcota bacterium; assembly: GCA_035687825.1. Taxonomy (GTDB): domain Bacteria; phylum Myxococcota_A; class UBA9160; order UBA9160; family DASRUS01; genus DASRUS01. Next base: position 2,019 of record DASRUS010000086.1, read on the forward strand.
GCCGGCTGCGGGCGGCTCTTCGAAGGGACGCCCGAGATGATGTTCGAGGCGATGCGCAAGCTCGGCGCGCTGCCGCCCGACACGCGGGTGTACTGCGGCCACGAGTACACGGAGTCGAACCTGCGCTTCGCGACCCACGTGGACCCCGACAACCCCGCGCTGCGGGAGAAGCTCGATCGCGTGGGGAAGATCCGGGCGCACGCGGCGCGCGACTGGCACTCGGCCACGCCGGAGGAGATGACGATCCCCTCCACGATCCGCGAAGAGCACGCCACCAACCCCTTCCTGCGCGCCCGCGACGCGCGCGAGCTCGGACGCATCCGCCGTCTCAAGGACGAGTTCAAGGGGTAGCCTGGGCGTGCGCGCGGACCGGACCATTCCCCCGGACGCCAAGCTGGCCGTGGTGCACCACCGCGTGCCCTTCTACGAGACCGACGCGATGGGCATCGTCCACCACTCGAACTGGGTGCGCTACCTGGAGCTCGGCCGCATCCGCTGGCTCGACGAGCACGACCGTCCGTACCGCGACTGGGTCGCGGCGGGCTACCACTACACCACCACGCGGGTGGAGATCGAGTACCTGCGCCCGGCGTCCTACGACGACGTGCTGGAGATCCGCACCTGGCTCGGGGAGGTGCGGGGCGCCTCCCTGCGCATGGCGTACCGGGTCACCCGGGGCGGCGAGCTCCTCGCCGCCGCCGCGACGGAGCACGCCCTCGTGGATCTCGAGGGTCGCCCGCGCCGCATCCCGAACGAGCACCGCGCGCGCCTCGCCGCGGCGGCGCCGGCGGCGCGCAAGCCCCGTTCGTGACGCTCAGCGCGCGAGGCCCAACCGGCGGAGCCAGCCGCGCAGCGCTCCCTGCACGCCGCCGAGGAGCACGTGCTCGGTCCAGGCGGTCACGCGGTGGACGGCGGCGAGGGCGTCGCCCTGACCGGACCACTGCGAGCGCACGACGTCGGGGTGCACGTGGTTGATGAGGCGCGAGAGGCTCGCGGCCACCACGACGAGGTCGTCCACGAGCCCGAGGGGGCCGAAGAGCAGCGTCGGGAGGAGGTCGATGGGCGAGAGCACGTAGCCCACGCCCGCGAGGGCGACGAGCTTCGCGCGAAGCGGCACGCGCTCGTCGCGCAGCAGCCGCGCGAGGAGTACGGTCAGGTCGGGCAGCAGCAGGAGGAGGTCACGCAGGCCCGAGCCCGCGCCGGGGCGCGGCGCGGCGATCCGCGAGCGCACGCGGTCGTACAGCCGCCGCTCCTTGGGGTTGAGCTCGATCGTGATCCCTCGCTCCCGCGTCATCGCTCCACTCCTGGTGCGCCCGCCGCGCTCGCGCGCGGCGCGCCGGTCGGCGCCGCTCGTCCTACGCACGAGGCGGCCCCCGCGTTCAGCGCGCCCCCGCCGTGCGCGGGGCCGAGGCCGTGACCTCCAGCGCCCCCACGACCGGACGCCCGTCCACCGCGTCGAGGCTCGCGCCGAGGAGCCGCGCCAGGGTGGGCGCGACGTCGCTCTGGCGCATCCACGGGATGCTCACCCCGGCGCGCACCCCGCGCCCCCAGAGCACGAAGGCCGGCTGCATCTCGCGGTGCCCCGGCAGGTACCCCGACGCGCCGCGCACCCCCGCCGGCTCCAGCAGCGCGCCCGTCGCCTTCGCGCCGAAGGCGTAGCCCGGCGTCGCCTCGAGGCCGAACCAG
>DASRUS010000087.1:0-8961 GCA_035687825.1 Myxococcota bacterium
GCGCGCGCCAGCGCCTGGACAAGCGGCTGCCCGAGATCGCCGGGCTGCTGGACGCCGCGCAGTTCGAGGTCATCGCGCGCCCCGCGCCGGGCGTGCTCGTGGTGAAGGGCAGCGCGGGGTCCGGCAAGACCACGGTGGCCCTGCACCGGATCGCGTACCTCGCCTATGCCGACGCCCGCATCGACGCGCCGAGCACCCTCTTCCTGACCTTCTCGCCCGCGCTGCGCGACTACGTCCACCACGTGCTCCCGGCGCTCGGCGTCTCGCACGTGCAGCTCGCCACGTGGGCGGAGTGGGCGGCGCGCGAGCGCGCCCGTCGCTACCCCGCGCTCCCCAGCGTCGCGCGCGAGGACACGCCGGCCGCGCTGCGCCGCGTGAAGCTGCACCCGGCGCTCGGCGCGGCGCTCGCCGCGCGCGTGGAGCGCGTGCCCGGACCGCCCAGCGCCGAGCAGGCGCTCGACGACTGGGCGAGCGTGCTCACGGACGGGGCGCTCCTGCGCGAGTTCTTCGAACGCGCGGGCGGCCCGACGCCGGGCGCGCTCCAGGCTGCGCTCGAGTGGAGCCGGGCGCGCCTCGACGAGCTCGGGGCCTGGCTCGCGGGGGAGCGCGACGTGGAGGCGGCACTCGATCCCGAAGACGACGCGCTCCTGCTGCGCGCCTGGCAGCTCCGCGTGGGTCCGCTCGCGCGCGGGGGCGAACGCCTCCGCTACCGGCACGTCGCCATCGACGAGGTCCAGGACTTCGCGCCGCTCGAGCTGCGCGTGGTGCTCGACTGCCTGGACGCCCCCGGGAGCGTCACGCTCGCGGGGGATCTCCAGCAGCGCATCGTGGCGGAGAGCGGCTTCGGGTCCTGGGAGGAGCTGCTCGAGCGCGTCGGGATCCAGGGCGCGGAGACCACGGCGCTGCGCGTGTCCTACCGCTCCACGCGGGAGATCATGGCGTTCGCGCACGGCGTGCTCGGCCCCCTCGGCGAGGAGGACGCGCCGCCGGAGACGCCCCGCGCCGGCCCGCCCGTGGAGGTCTTCGAGTTCACCGACGCCGGGTCCTGCGTGGCCTTCCTGGCGGACGCGCTGCTCGAGCTCGCCGGCGCGGAGCCCCTCGCCTCGGTGGCGGTGCTCACGCCCTCCCGCGCCGCGACGGCGCTCTACCACGAAGGGCTCGCGCGCGGCGAGGTGCCGCGGCTCCGGCGCGTGGAGCACTGGGACTTCTCGTTCGCACCCGGCGTGGAGGTGGCGGAGATCGAGCAGGCGAAGGGTCTCGAGTTCGACTACGTGATCCTCGTGGACGTGGGCGCTTCGAACTTCCCCGCCACGGCCGCGGCGCGGCGCCTGCTGCACGTGGGCGCGACGCGGGCCGTGCACCAGCTCTGGGTGACGAGCGCGGGCGCGCCGTCGCCCCTTCTGCGAGACTCGGGCCCGAGACCGGGGGGCGCTTGAAGATCGCGATCCTCTCGCGGGGTCCGCGGCTCTACAGCACGCGCCGCCTGCTCGAAGCGTGCGCCAAGCGCGGTCACGAGGCGCACGTCCTGGACACGCTCGGCTTCTCCATCGACGTGGCGGAGGGCGCGCCGGGGCTCCGCTACCGCGACGCCGCCGTCGCGGGCCTCGACGCGGTGATCCCCCGCGTCGGCGCCTCGATCACGTTCTTCGGCACGGCGGTCGTGCGCCAGTTCGAGCAGATGGGCGTCTTCTGCCTGAACTCGTCCCAGGCCATCAGCGTGTCGCGCGACAAGCTGCGCTCGATCCAGGTGCTGAGCCGACACCGGATCGGAATTCCCCGCACCTCCTTCGTGCGCGACCGCGACGCGATCCTCCCCGCCATCCGCCGCATGGGCGGGCCGCCGGTGGTGATCAAGCTCCTGGAGGGCACGCAGGGCAGCGGGGTGCTCCTCGCCGACTCGACGCCCATCGCCGAAGCCATCCTCTCGACGCTCCAGGAGGCCAAGCAGAACGTGCTGATCCAGGAGTTCGTCCAGGAGAGCCGTGGCCGCGACGTGCGCGCCTTCGTGGTGGGAAGCCGGGTCGTGGCCGCCATGCGGCGCGTGGCGCGCGGCGACGAGTTCCGCAGCAACCTGCATCGGGGCGGACGCGTCGAGGCCGTGAGCCTCGACCCCGAGTACGAGCGGACGGCGATCCACGCGGCCCAGATACTCGGTCTACGGGTGGCGGGCGTGGATCTGCTCGAGGCCGCCTCGGGCCCGCGGGTCGTGGAGGTGAACTCCTCGCCGGGTCTCGAAGGCATCGAGGCCGCCACGGGCGTGGACGTCGCGGGCGCCATGGTCGAGCACATCGAGGAGGAGGTGCGCTTCCCCGAGATCGACATCCGCCAGCGCCTCACCCTCAAGAAGGGCTACGGCGTGGCGGAGATCCCCATCGACGCGGTCTCGGAGCTGTGCGGCAAGACGATCGAGGCGAGCGGGCTGCGCGAGCGCGACGTCCTGGTCCTCACCATCCAGCGCGGGAGCCTCAGCATCCCGAACCCGCGCAAGACGCGCGAGATCCTGGCGGGCGACGTGCTCCTCTGCTTCGGGAAGACGCTCACCCTGAAGGGGCTCGCGCCGCGACCGAAGGGGTAGGCGCGGCCTGCGCCCGGGGGCGAATCGCTCAGCGCGGGGAGCGGCCCGGGCGGCTGAGACACGTGCGCCGGGCCGGGTCCACGAAGCAGCCCGCGAGCGCCGCGCGACCGAGCAGCATGCGGTGGATCATCTGCTCGCGGTCCACGAGTCCGATTTCGATGTCGTGGGCGAGGGGTCCGAGCTCGAGGCGCGTCACCACGAAGATCCGCGTCGTCCAGTGGCCGCTGCTCGAGCGCACCCGCGCGCGCCGGCGCACGCGCGCCTCGACCCGGATGCGCCCCGCCGGTTGCCGGTCGAGCACCACCTCGAAGCGCACGCGGCCGCGCGGCCGCTCCTCCACGCGATCCACGTGGAGCGCGCTGGTGCGCGCGCCGGTGTCCACCTTGGCGCGCAGTCCACGGATCCCCCAGTCGGGGAGGTCCACGAACTCGCTCCAGCCGATCACGAGCGGCTCGCGCACGCGCCCACTCCTTCAGTTCGCCGCGTCGCTCGAGGCCGGCAGCCAGCGCCGGAAGAAGGCCGCGAGGGGGGCCCCGTTCACCCGCTCGGCCGCGGCGCGCAGCCGCCCGCTCGTGAGGGGCTCGCGCCGCGCGACCAGGTCGCGCACCACGTCGTCGAGGCTGCGGGCGCCCTGCGACCGGGTGCGGAGCTCGCGGTCGAGGGCCGTGAGCGCGCTGGCCGCCCGCGCCATCTCGGGCCCCGTGGCGCGCTCCCCCTCGATCGGGGACGCCCCGCGGCCGCGGGCGGCGAGGGTCTCGCGGACCCGCTCGGCGCGGCGGCGGCTCAGGGTGCGCGAGCGCTCGAGGAGCTCCAGGGAGTAGTGCTCCGCCAGGCCCTCCACGATCCAATCGCCGCCCGGCCCGCCGCGCAGGCCGAGCGCCGTGTGGACGAGCTCGTGGAGCACGGGGCTCGTGCCGTCGTTGGAGAGCAGCGGCCGGTCGGCGTGGATGAAGAACGAGCCCGGGCCCGAGAGGCCGCCGCGCCACATGGGGTCGCCGGCGCCCACCACGAGCAGCCGCTCCGGCAGCGGGCCCAGGATCTTGCGCAGCTCGGGCAGCGTCCAGCGCAGCAGCGCCAGCAGGTCGAGGCGGCGCAGGCCCTGGCCCACGGGCCCGGCCACGGCGACGTGCACGCCCGCCACCTTCTCGCGCACGACGCCCATGCGCCGCCCCGCGACGATCCAGCCCACGGGCCGGTCGAAGCGGCGGTCCGCGTGATCCACGAGGTAGAGCCCGGCGCTCGTGCGCGCGTAGGGGGCGGCCGCGGACCAGCCCTCGGGCAGTCGCAGGCGCAGGCGCGCCTGCGATTCGGCGCCGCGCAGCGCGCGCACGCGCGCGGGCGGCACCAGGTCGTCGCCGCGAAACAGCGCCCAGTGCTGAGCGCAGCGCGCGTCGTAGCTGCGCTCGTCGCGCAGGTCGTCGATGGAGAAGACGTAGCGGAGCCGCGCCTCGCCGGCGGGCGGCTGCCACTCCACGGTGTCGGGTCCGACGGTCAGGAGGCCATCGCCCGAGAAGTCGCGGTGGCGGGCGGGGTCGATGCGGAAGCGCAGGGAGCGCAGCTCGCGCCCGGAGTTGCTCACCCGGATCGTCACCTCCGCGGCGCGCTGGGTGGGCACGAGGCGCGCGTCGTAGAGCACCGGGTAGGAGCGGGGCGCCGCGGCCCCCGGCTTCGGAGCCACGGGCGCGGTCTCGGCGGGCGCCGCGGCGCCGGGCCGCGCGTCGCCGAGGCTGCCCGCGAGGAGCGCGGCGCACGCGAGGGCGGCGGCTCGCGCGCGGCCCCGGGTCACGGGCGCGCCTCGCGGTCCGCGGCGCTCGCGAGCGCGCGCCCGAGGGCGACGCGGCGCTCGACGGGGAGGCCGGGTTCGTGCGCGCGCTCCACCGCGCGCAGCCGGGGCAGGAGCCCCGCGCGGTTCGCGACCTGCACCGCGAGACCGGGGCGGGCGTTCAGCTCGAGGACGACCGGGCCGCGCTGGGGGTCCACGACGAGATCGGCGCCCACGTAGCCGAGCCCGCTCTCGTCGCACGCGCGCACCGCGATGTCGAGAATGCGCTCGAACGCCGGGATGGGTCGGTCGAGAAGCGGTCGGCCCGTGTCCGGATGGCGCGTGACCGGCGCGTCGCGCAGCATCGCGTGGACGGTGCGCCCGCGCGCGAGGTCGATGCCCACGCCCACCGCGCCCTGGTGCAGGTTCGCGCGACCCGCGGAGCGCCGCGTCGGAAGGCGGGTCATGGCCATCACGGGGATGCCCCGGAACACGATCACGCGCACGTCCGGGACCCCGTGCTCGGCGATCTCGGCGAGCTCCGGGTGCACCTCGAGGCGCTCCTCCACCATCGCCACGTCCGGCTGTCCGCCGAGGGAGTAGAGGCCCGAGATCGTGCTCGCGGCGTGGTACTGGAAGTCCGACATGGACATCTTCACGCCGCCCGGCCGAACCAGGCGATCGCCGTCCCGGTCGAGGACGACCAGCACGCCGTTGCCCATGGCGCCGCGGGCGGGCTTGAGCACGAAGGAGCGCTCGCCCGCGAGCTGCGCGGGCAGCGCGCGCAGCTCGAAGTGGTGGGCGGCCACCGCGAGGAGCTTCGGGATCGGGATCCCGGCCGCGGCGCACAGCCGCTTGGTGAGGAGCTTGTCGTCGACGCGCGGGTAGAGGCGCCGCGGGTTCCAGCGCAGCGTGTACTGGTGGTTGCGCCGATTGATGCCGAGGACCCCCGCGCGCCGCAGCGCGCGTCGCGTGCGCAGGAAGCTCACGGCGCGGTGGCTCCCGGGGCGGGCGCGAACAGGCGGAAGCGGATCAGGTCCGTGACGCGGTAGCCCGTATAGGCGCCGAGCCAGACGAGCAGCCCCATGGCGCAGATGACGAGCTCCGGGAAGCCGAACATCAGGTGCTCGGCGAAGACGCTGCGGAAGATCGGGTAGACGATCACGGCGACGAGCGTGGACCAGGCGGCGCGCGCGAGCGCGGGTCGCAGCCCCTCCTCCGCCAGGGTGACGGAGAAGCGCTCGACGAGCATGGTGAGGATCACGATCGGGAAGAGCACGCCGCCCCCGAGCTCGAGGCGACCGAGACCCTCGCCGGCCAGGGCCAGCGCCGTGATGGCGAGCACGACGAGGCAGAGCAGGATCGAGAGTCGCGGCACGAGGAGGAGGCGCAGCCGCTCGAGCACGAGACGGCCGAGGATGCCGAGCACGATCACGCTGCCCACCATCACGAGCCCGACCGCGAGCGACGTGCTGCGGAGCGCGAACGCGATCAGGATCGGCATGAAGGTGCCGAAGGTCTCGAAGCCGATCACGTTCCGGAAGATGGAGATCACGAGGGCGCCGAGCGGAAAGAGCAGCAGCGCGCGCAGCACGCCCTGGGTGCCGAGCGGGAGCCGATGCAGCGAGACGCGCGCGAGGAGCGGCTGGGAGGGGACCATCATCGTGGCGAGCTCCTCGGGGCGGAGCTGCTCGCGCATGCCGCGGTAGCGGTGCCCGATCGCCTGGACGCCCGTCGCCTCCAGGAGATCGAGGGAGCCGGCGTGGAGCGCGAGCAGGTCCGCGGGCCGCGTCGCGAAGAAGCCCGCGGCGGGCGACATGGGGATCCACTCGCCGCCCAGCCAGGCCTCGGCCCAGGGCTCGGTCGCGAGCGCCGACTCGGGGCGCACCGCCAGGCCGAGCACGGGCCGGGCGGGGATCCCGACGGCGCGCAGCAGGCTGACGAGCAGGCGCACCTGCCCCTCGGCCGAGCCCTCGCGCGCCGCGAGCGCGAGCAGCGCGTGATCGCTTCCCGTTGCCACCTCGCCGATCTCGTCGCTCACGAAGGCGAAGATCAGGCGCAGGCGCCCGGCGGGATCCTCGGGACCCGGCAGGCGGAGCTCGGCCAGGGCCTGGGCGATCTCCGGCGCGTCCGCGGGCAGATCCGCGCGGGGCCGGCCCCAGCGGTCGCGCACGCTCCGGGGCGGCTCCTGCTCCGGGCCCGGGGGCAGCGGCGTCTGCACCTCGCTCAGCTCCGCCCGGAATCCATACACGATCTCGTGTACACCTTCGAGCCGGCCGCTCCAGACGCCGGTGCGCTGCTCGCCCTCGGTGCGGATCGCGAAGAGCAGGCGGTCCGAGGAGGCGTGCTCGTCGAAGATCACCTGCCCCGGGCCCGAGGACGGCAGCGGCACGCGCACGCTGCCGCGCCGCCCCTGGCCCTGCGCCCTGACCACGAGCTCCACGCGCCACAGCCCCTCGGGCTGGCTCGGGGCCAGGGGCAGCCCCAGCCCCACGGTCTTCCACACGAAGATCGCGAGCCCGAGCGCGAGGAGCGCGCTGCCGGTGAGCGCCGCGGCTCGGCTCATGCCTCCGGCTCGGACGCGGCCCGACGGGGAGCGCCGCTCACGGGAACACCCCGCGCCGCCGCTTGGCCTCGCGGATCCGCGTCAGGCCGCGCATCAGGGCGGCGCTGCGCAGGTCCACCTGCTCCTGCTGCGCCAGGGCGAGGACCTGGCGGAAGGCGCGCTGCATGAGGGCGATGAGCCGCTGGTTCACCTCGTCCTCGCTCCAGAAGAACTGCTGGAGGCCCTGCACCCACTCGAAGTACGAGACCACCACGCCGCCGGCGTTGGCCAGGATGTCCGGCACCACGAAGATGCCGCGCTCCGCCAGGATCCGGTCGGCCTCCAGCGTGGTGGGGCCGTTCGCGCCCTCCACGACGATCCGACAGCGCAGCGCGTGGGCGTTCCTCTCCGTGATCTGGTTCTGTACGGCGGCGGGGATCAGCACGTCGCAGGGCAGCTCGAGGAGCTCGGCGTTGCTCACGTTCTCGGCGCCGGGGAAGCCCTCGAGAAAACGGTGCTCGCGCAGCCAGGCGTCGAGCTTGTCGAGGTCGAGGCCGTGCGGGTCGTGGATGCCGCCCTTCACGTCCGAGACCGCCACCACGCGGCAGCCGTGGACGCGGGCCAGGCGCGCCGCCACCGCCGCCACGTTGCCGTAGCCCTGGACCACCACGCGCGCGTCCTGGAGGGAGATGCCCAGGTGGCGGCTGGTCTCCACGAGGCACGTGATGACGCCGCGGCCCGTGGCCTCGCGCCGCCCGTAGGAGCCGCCGAGCTCCAGGGGCTTGCCCGTCACCACCCCCGGCACCGCGTAGCCCTTCTGCTGGGAGTAGGTGTCCATGATCCACGACATCACCTGCTCGTCCGTCCCGAGATCCGGCGCCGGGATGTCGCGGTCGGGGCCGATGATGTCGATGATCTCGGACGTGTAGCGCCGGGTGATGCGCTGGAGCTCGGAGCGCGAGAGCCCGTGGGGGTCGATGCGCACCGCGCCCTTGGCGCCGCCGAAGGGGAGCTCCATCAGCGCGCACTTCCAGGACATCCACATGGAGAGCGCGGTGACCTCGCCGAGATCCACGTCCTCGTCGTAGCGGATGCCCCCCTTGGTGGGGCCCATGGTGAGCAGGTGCTGCACGCGGTACGCGAAGACCGTCTGCACCGTGGCGTAGTCGTCGCGCCGGAACGGGAACGAGACCACGAGCGCGCGCTGGGGCGTGCGCAGCCGCTGCCAGATGTTGGGATCGAGGCGCATGCGCTGCGCGGTCTGATCGAGCTGCGCCACCGCGAGCCGGTACATGGGGGTGTCCCACTCCAGGCGGTGCTCGATGAGCTGCGTCGCGTCCGCCATGCCTCGCTCGCTCCGGGGCGGCACCCCGGTGTGGAGCGCTCACGATATCAGACCCGCGCGCGGGTGGCGCCGCGCGACCGCGGCGTTGCGCGCCGGCGCGCGGGGGAGCATCCTCCGCCCCGCGCGGCGACCGCGCGGCACCGGAGGATCCAGCGTGCTCCGCTCCGTCCTGCGTCCCCTCGCGCGCGCGGTGCCCGTCGGGCCGTGCCTCGCGCTGCTCGGCTGCCTCACCGTGGGGCAGGCGTTCCCCGTCGCCCCGGTCTCGCGCATCGAGATCGGGACCACCACGAAGCGCGAGGTGCGCGAGACGTTCGGCGCGCCGTGGCGCACGGGCCTCGAAGACGGCCAGGAGACCTGGACCTGGGGTCATTATCGGTATGCCCTCCTCGGCACGACGCGCACGCGCGACCTGGTGGTGCGCTTCGACGAGCGCGACGTGGTGGTCTCCTACAGCTTCAACTCGAGCTTCCCCGAAGACCGCCCGCGCTGAACTTCGGGGACGTTCGTACGGGTTCCGAACTGCGGGGACGGTCCTGAGGCTTCGCGGACCGGCGCGCGCAGCCAAGGCGAGCCGCAGGCTCGCCGCTCAGGGTCTGGCAAGGCGAGCGGAGCAAACTCACTGGAGGAGATTGCGATACTCTTCCGACCGCTTGGCCCACGGGCTCCCCGGACGCGCGGCCATCGCCTGCGACAGGTGCGTGAGGGCGTCGTCGCGGCGGCCCAGCGAGACGTAC
>DASRUS010000088.1:0-4799 GCA_035687825.1 Myxococcota bacterium
AGGCCCGCCGCGGTCCACTCGACGGAGGGGATCGGGAGGTGGCCGTCCGCGAGGGACGCGCGGGTCTCCACGTCCGCCCAGGTGAGGAGCCGCGCGTCCGTCCACAGGAAGGGCTCGACCGTGAATGCTTCCGCGTCGATCTCGAGCGCGCCGTCTTCGCCGAGGAGCCCCTTGCGCTCGTCGCCGTCGGCGCCAACCACGGCCCACCAGGCCTGCTCGCGCAGCAGATGGCGAGGGAAGCGACCGCGCGGCTCCGCCTGCGCCCGGGCCGCGGCGAAACGCGCGGGCGAGATGGCGAGCTCGATGGGGACGAAGGCGACGCGCACGATCGCGCCGAAGCCGGCCGCAAGCTCGAGGCGCGCGAAGCGCGACTCCGCCTCGCCCCTCGCGAGCCAGGCCCGCGCGCCCGGACTCCCCGGTTCTTCGACGAGGAGCCGCCAGCGTGTGCCCTCGTCGGAGGCGAGCACGCGGCTCGCGGGGGAGCCGCCCGGGGCTTCGAAGTCCACGACGAGTCCGCCCCACTCGCGCACGCCTCCCAGGTCGAGCTCGAGCCACGGGGCCCCGTCGCCGGGGTCGGGGCGCCAGCTCGTGCGCGCGTCGCCATCGAGCGCGCGCGCGGGCTCGTGGTCCGGAGCGGAGCTCGACGCCGCGACGAGGCGCGGGTGCGGCGGATCGGGCGCCGGCTCGCGCGGCTCGATGCGCAGGTCTTCGATCCAGAGCGTTCCCCGCCCGCCCGGGCCGGCCGCGACGGCGATCTCGACCGCTCCGAGCTGCTCGGGCTCGCCGCCGCTCGCGGGACCCCACGCGAACTCGAGGCTCGCCCGGCGCAGCACCAGCTCGTGCGCCGCGCGCGGAGGTACCAGCTCGCGCCGCCACCACCACACGTTCGCGCCGTCCGGGTCGATGAGCTTCACCTGGAGCTCGTGGGCGAGGCCGTCTGCGCGCACGCGCAGGGTCGCGATCCAGTGAGCGGGGAGCCGGAGCGCGAACGAGCGGCGCGCGATCGCCCAGGCCCCCTCGCCGGCGAGCTCGAAGTCGAAGCGCAGTGCGGCGCCCGCCGCTCCGCGCTCGACGGCGAGCCCGGCACGCGAGCCCGGCGCCGCGCTCGCGCTCCAGCCCTCGAGCCCGACCGCCGCCCCACCGAAGAGGACGAAGTTCCCGGCCTCGCGCCCTCCCGGCCCGTCACGCGGCATCGAGCGCGATCCGTCCGTCCTCGCCCGGCGCGAGCGTCCAGCTCCGCGTGTGGTAGCGCGCCACGTCGGGCCGATGGGCCACGGTGACGAGCGTCGCGCGCGGCAGACGCTGCGCGAGAAGCTCGTAGACGCGCTTCTCCATCGCCTCGTCGAGCGCGGACGTCGCCTTGTCCAGGAAGATCCAATCGGGCTCGTGGACGAGGACCCGCGCCAGCGCGAGCCGCTGCTGCTCGTGCGGCGTGAGGAGCTGCTCCCATTGCTCCGTGTCGTCGAGGCGCGCCGCGAGGTGACCGAGCCCCAAGAGGTCCAGCGCCTCGCGGATCCGCTCGTCCGCGAAGGTGCCGGTGGGCGCCGGGAACGAGACCGCGTCGCGCAGCGAGCTGAGGGGGAAGTAGGGGCGCTGGGGCACGAAGAGCATCCGCGCGCGCGCCGGGATCTCGATGCGCCCCGAGCCGAAGGGCCACACGCCGCCGATGGCGCGGACGAGCATCGTCTTCCCGCTGCCCGAGGGACCCGTCACGGCCACCCGATCGCCCGCGTTCACGGTGGCGTTGGCCCCCTGGAACTGCACGCGCCCGTCCGGCTGCTCGAGGCAGAGGTCCGCGATGCGGAGCGCCGAGCCCTCCACGGGCACCACGCGGATCCCCGCGTCCTCGATCTCCCGGGCCGTGACGTCCATGACGTCGGCGAACGTGGCGAGGCGCTCGATGTTCGCGCGCCAGCGCGCGATCTCCTGGTAGGCACTCACGAACCACGTGAGCGCGCTCGAGACCTGGCCGTAGGCGAAGCGGATCTGTGCGATGCTGCCGAGTGTCAGGTGTCCCGCGAAGTAGGCGGGCGCCGCCACGAGCAGCGGCACGAGGCTGTTCGTCTGACCGATGCCCGTGGTGAGGAGCGTCAGGTTCCGCTGCGCGCGGATCAGCTGCCACCAGTTCGTGACGACGTTGTGGAAGCGCTGGAGCCCCCCGAGCCGCTCCGCGTCCTCGCCGCGTGCCAGCGCCACCGCCTCGACGTGGTCCCGGAACCGCACGAGCCCGTAGCGGAAGTCCGCCTCGAAGCGGAGCCGATCGAAGTTGATGGGGATGAGCCGCCGGCCCACGACGTGGGTGATCCACATGGAGAAGGCGGCGTAGCCGATGGCCACCCACAGCAGGAGCCCCGGGAACCGGATCTCCGCGCTGTCCAGATGGAGCGGGAAGTGGCGCGACAGCGTCCAGAGCAGGCCCCCGAACGATACGAGCGATGCCACCGCCGAGAGAAGTGAGAGCGAGAGGCCGAGGGCGCTCGAGACGAAGTCGCGCACGTCCTCCTGGATGCGCTGCTCGGGGTTGTCCACCTCTCCGCGGTGCAGCTCCGCCTGGACGTAGGCCTGGGCGCCCATCCAGCGCTCCAGGTAGTGGGCGGTGAGCCCCCGCCGCCAGCGGATCTCGAGCGCCTGGCGGAGGTAGATCCGGTAGGTGGAGACGAGCACGAAGAGGAGCGCGGCGCCGAGGAAGAGCCCCATCGCAGCCAGGAACGCCACCGATTCCTTCGCCCCGAGAGCATCGAAGATGCGGCGCTCCGCGTCCGAGAGGAGGAAGTTCGCCCAGACCGTGCCGAGCTCGAGGGCGATCGCCCCCAGGAGGAGCGCCGCTCCCCACTTCGCGTCGGGCGACACCCAGTAGATCCGGATCAGCCGCCAGAGGGCGCGGGCGAAGCGGCGGCCGAAGACGGGGGCCCTGCGGTCCCTCGGCATGCGAGCACCTCCACTCGACGGGCGACGCGGCGAACGCGCCACGCCGGGACAGGCGGGAACGGCGGCCTCGAAGGTTAGGGGAAGTCCGCGCCGCGGAGCGAAGCGGCGTGTAAGATCCCAGCGGCAGCGTTGCGGAGGTCGCCGCCTGATCTGGTACTTCGCGTACGGGAGCAACCTCGATCCCGAGACCTTCGAAGGGCGGCGCCGCATGCGGCCACTGGAAGCCTGCCGCGCGTCGCTCGCGGGCTTCCGACTGGTCTTCGACCTGCCCGTGGGTCCGGGGGAGCGCGCCGTGGCGAACCTCGCAGCCGATCCGACCTCGAGCCTGCACGGCGTCGTCTACCGGCTCGCGGCGCGCGACGCGCGGCAGCTCGACCGGACCGAGGGTGTGCACCGCGGCTACTACAAACGCCTGCCCGTGCAAGTGACGCGCGACGACGGCGCCCTCCTCGACGCCTTCACCTACGTCTCGCCCCACGGCCAGCCCGGCCGCAAGCCCTCGGCGCGCTACCTCGGCCTGATCCTGCGCGGCGCGCGCCACCACGGTCTTCCGGAAGACTGGATCGCCACGCTCGATCGCTTCGAGCTCGCCCTGGACGAGCGCGAGCGCGGGCCGGAGAGCAGACGGCCGGGGTGAGGGTCCGCGCGTATCCTTTCGCCGGTCTCATCCGTCTCTGAAATGGACCCACGAACTGGAGCGCGACCCATGGGCGACATCGACCTCGACGACCCGCTGCGCAGGTCCCTCGTCAGTGCGTGGCACCAGTACCTGACCGCGCTCGACCCCATTCGCGGAGATCTCTTCCGCTACTGCCGCCGCCTCACCGGCAACCTGTGGGACTCGGAGGATCTGGTGCAGGACACGCTGCTCAAGGCGTTCGCGAACCTGAGCCGCATCCTGTACACGATCCGGAGTCCCCGCGCGTATCTGCTGCGCATCGCGACGAACATTTGGCTGGATACCGTCCGATCCCGCGCCACGGAGAGGAGCGTCCTCGCGGCGAGCGCGGCCGACCCGGCCTTCGAGCCCGCCTCCGGCGGCGCGCCGTCTCAGGCGGTGGAGGTGCGGGACGCCGCCGCGACGTTGGTCCAACACCTGGCGCCGCAGGAACGCGCCGCGTTCCTGCTGGTGGAGGTCTTCGGCATGAGCCTCGAAGAGACCGCGAGCATCCTCGGCACCACGGGCGGGGCTGCGAAGTCCGCGCTGCACCGCGGTCGCGACCGCCTGAGCCAGGCGGAGACGCCCGACCGGGTCCGCAGGCCGAGGCCGTCGAGAGAGCTTCTCGATCGGTTCGTGGAACGCTACAACGCGAGGGACCTGCCCGGGCTCCTCACGCTCATGCGAGACGACGCCGTGATCGAGATGCACGGCCTCGAAACCGAGATCGGCCGCGAGGGATTCGAGCGCGAGCGCGGCTGGTTCCATCACAACTTCTACGACCCCTTCGACGGGAGCCCCGCCAAGGCTCGGTGGAAAGTCGCCGACTTCGAGGACGAGACCATCGTGCTGGTGTTCGGAGGCATCGCCGACGAGGCCACGCTCACCTCGGTGATGCGTCTCGAGGAAGGGGATGCGCTCGTGCAGCGCATCCGCGTCTACGCGCTCTGTCCGGACGTCGTGCGCGAGATCGGAGCCGCCCTCGGCCATCCGACGCGGACCCTCGGCTATCGGTTCCCGTTCGACGTGAGCGCCCAGTCGTAGACGAAGCAGCGTTGTCCTAAGCTCCGGGCGTCGCTCCGCCCCGTGCGCCCGGGAGTGCAGCCGTGAGCCAGGGCTTCCTCGCCATCGACGACGCCCTCACGCTCGAAGCCGGGCGCCAGCTCTACTTCGAGCGCAGCGGCATCGAGCCCGGCTACGACGCCCGCTGGGT